>NZ_PSTP01000030.1:0-21107 GCF_002930935.1 Rathayibacter sp. AY1A2
GTCGGGGAGGGCGGCGGGGTCGGGGGAATCGTCCCACGGCGGGGGAGACGACGACGCCCCCCGGTCCGGGGACCAGGGGGCGTCGTGGCGGAGGGGCGTCAGCCGCGGCTGGCCCAGACCCCGCGGCGGCTGTCGTACTCGACGAGGTTGCCGTCGTCCTGCATGACGAGCTTGTAGGGGCCGACCGACGCGGCGGGCGGGACGACCGACCATCCGCTCGTCGTCTCGGTGCCCACGGCGATCTGCCCGCTGGTGTCGAGGGCGAAGAAGCCGCCTGAGCGGGTGGTCTTCGACGCCCAGATCGGGCCGCTCTTGCCGTAGACGACGAAGTTGCCGTCCGCCTGCATCACCGCTCGGTAGACGCCGTTCGCGGAGCGGAGGAAGCTGCCCGCCTCGAGCGAGTTCGCCGCGTAGAGCGTCGTCGAGGGGAAGGCGGCCTGGCTGGTCCAGATCACGTCGTCGGACGGGTTCACGATGATCAGCGAGCCGGCGTTGTTGATGCCCAGGCGGAGGTCCTTGCCGCGCGTGCCCGAGAACCACTTGACGGAGCCGTCGGAGCCGTAGACGACGGCGTTGCCGTCCTTCTGCATGGTGATGCGGTTGCCGGAGCCGCCGGTGCCGGTGCCCCAGACGGCGCCCTGCGGGCCGTAGCCGACGAAGTTGCCGTCGTTCTGCATGACGGCGATGAAGCGGCCGTCGGCGGAGGTGAGCTGGTGGACGGGGCGGAGGGTCTGCTCCGTGAACAGCGTGTCGGTCACCGGCTCGGCGATGACGCGGCGGACGCTGCTGGCCCAGGCGGGCGAGCCGTTCTCGCGGTAGACGACGAGGTTGCCGTCGGGCTGCATGATCACCGAGGCGCCCGCTTCGTTGATCGTGTTCGTGCTCCACACGGGGCCGCCCTTGGCGGAGTAGACGACCATGTTGCCGTCGGTCTGCATGACCAGGTGGTCGCCGCGGCCCTGGGTGTTCGTCGCGAAGGTGGGGCGGCCCTGCGGGTCGTAGACCACCGCGTTGCCGTCGGTCTGCATCCGGAACGAGTAGCCGTTCGTGCCCGAGACGATCCGCTGTCCGGCGGCCAGCTCCTCGCCGCCGACGAGGGCGTTGTAGTAGCTGACGGCCGCGCGGGCGGTCTGCTGGGCGGCCTCGGGCGACTCGCTCGCGGGAGCGAGGCCGGTCGGCGCCTCCTCGGAGGAGGACAGGGGCTTCTGCGGGTTCTCCGCGGCGAGGGCCGGGGTCGCGCCGAAGAGCAGGGCACCGGTCGCGACGAGCGCGATCAGCCCGGATGCGAGGGGGCGGGGGGAGGGGGAACGCGTCATCGCAGGACTTTCTCGAGTGGCCGGCGGGGGCCGGAAGAGGGGGTACTCGATGCTCGCACGGCGGACGCACGAGTGCGACCGGAACGGGGGCCCTCCGTCTGGGGGACGCGCGGGAGCTGAGGTCCTCCGCGGGTCAGAGCGCCGGGAGAGGCCGCCTGAGAGCGTCCAGCCGCTTCCGCCAGGCGTCCAGGCGGCCCGGCTCCGCGGCGAGCGCCGGTCCGTCCGCCCAGGCGGTCGCCAGCCGCAGACCGTGCAGGGCGTTGGCCGTCCAGACCTCACGGCCCTCGAGCGACTCCGGCTCGGCCGGGGCCTCGATCACGTCCACGCCGAGCGCGCCGGCGAGCACCGAGACGGTGCGAGCCGTCACGCTGCGCACGCGGGTGCTCGTCGCCGGAGGGACGACCAGCGCGTCGCCCAGCCACCACAGGATCGCGCTGCTCGCTCCGTCGATGACGGCGCCCTCGGCGTCGAGCAGCACGGCCTCGTCCGCTCCCGCGGCGTGCGCGCGCGTCCGCAGGAGGGCGAGACGTGCGATGTCCGGCCCCTTCCAGGACGGTGTCCGGCGCGGATCCACGGGGCTCGTCCACAGCACCACGGAGCGGGTCGTCGGCGGGGCGGATCGCAGCCGGAGCCGCAGGGCGCCTCCCGAGAGCTCGACGCGGGGGAAGGAGCGGCCCTCGCGGGGCAGGGCGGCGATCGCGGCGTGGAGGAACGGCTCGACGTCCGGGTGCCCGCCCGCCGAAGCGACGGAGGCGGCGAACCGCTCGCGGTGCAGGTCGAGCCCGCGGACGCGTCCCTCGTCCACCAGCCAGGAGTCGGCCGCGTCCAGGGAGGTGCCGGGCGGCTCGGGAACGCTCGTCAGGGCCCGCCCGTCCCACTCCCGAAACTGATCGCCGTCCACGACCGCCTACGCTAGCCCAGTGGTCTCGGAGGATCGGCACGTCCGCTCGGTCGAGCTGCCCTGGGTCGATCCGGAGCTCGCGCACCACGCCCTGTTCGCCACGGCCGAGGCGTCGTTCTGGCTCGACTCGGGCCTCGGAGCGACGAGCGGCCGCTCCTACCTCGGGGCGTGCGCCCGCGAGGACGTGCTCCTCGTCGAGGCCGGCGGCGACGTGGCGGCGGCGCTCGCCGCGGTCGACGACGAGGCCCCGGCGGGCGACCGCGCGCTCGGCCGCTACGGCTGGATCTCCTACGAGGCGGGAGCCGCCTCCGTCTCCCTGCCCTCGGCGCCGACCGGCCCCGCGGATCCGCCCGCTCTCGCCCTGCTCCGGGGCGACCCCGTGCTCGAGTTCGACCACGGCACTCGGACCGTCCGCCTGGTCGCGACAGGAGACGCGCAGGAGCTCACCGCGCGCCTGCTCGAGCTCGTCGGCGCGCCCGCACCCGCGGACCCCGCGGATCCCGAGCCCGCCGGCGACCCGGTCCGCCGCCACTCCGCCGCCGAGTACACGGCGCTGATCGGCCGCTGCCAGGAGGCCATCCGCGCGGGGGACGCCTACCAGCTCTGCCTCACCGACGAGATCGTCGTCGAGGGCCGGTTCGATCCGGTCGAGGCGTACCGTCGCCTCCGCCGCTCCAGCCCGAGCCATCACGGCGGGCTGATCCGCCTCGGCCCGCTCGCGCTCGTCAGCGCCTCGCCCGAGCGGTTCCTCACCGGCGGGGCCGATGGACGCGTCGCCACGCATCCCATCAAGGGCACGCGCCCCCGGGGCCGGGACGCCGACGAGGACCGCGCGCTCCGGGACGAGCTCGTATCGAGCGTGAAGGAGCGGGCCGAGAACGTGATGATCGTGGACCTCGTCCGCAACGACCTCGCCCGGATCGCCGCCCCCGGCTCCGTCGTCGTCGACCGCCTGCTCGAGGTGGAGAGCTACCCGCACGTCCACCAGCTGGTCAGCGAGGTCTCGGCCCGCCGCGCGCCGGGCGTCGGGATCGCCCAGCTGATCGCAGCCCTCTTCCCGGCCGGCTCGATGACGGGAGCGCCCAAGCGCCGGGCGGTGGAGCTGCTGCGGGAGTGGGAGGGCGGTCCCCGCGGCGTCTACTCCGGCGCCTTCGGCCGCCTGGGCTCGGACGGCTCGCTGGACCTCGCGATGACCATCCGCACCCTCGTGCTCGACGGCGAGCGCGCCCGCCTGGGGACCGGCGGCGGCATCACCGCGCTCTCGGTGCCGGAGGAGGAGGTCGAGGAGACGCGGCTGAAGGCGCGGGCGCTCCTCGCGGTGCTGGGCGCCGCCGAGGAGTGAGCGGGCGCCGCGTTCGTCTGCCGTGCGCGCGGGGCCAGTAGGGTTGATGGTCGAACGCAGCCGCCCACGCGTGCGCGTTCTCCCCCTCCTTCAGAAGTGAGAAGCACCTGTGGCAGAAGACACCTCCCGGCAGACCGGCGCGAGCGACGAGGAGCGCTACGACTTCCGAGCGCTCCAGGAGAAGTGGCTCCCGATCTGGGAGGAGACGCGCCCGTTCGCGACGGACGACCCCGAGGACAAGCGCCCCCGCAAGTACGTGCTCGACATGTTCCCGTACCCCTCGGGCGACCTGCACATGGGCCACGCCGAGGCGTACGCGCTCGGAGACGTGATCGCGCGCTACTGGCGCCAGCAGGGCTTCAACGTCCTCCACCCGATCGGCTGGGACAGCTTCGGCCTGCCCGCCGAGAACGCCGCGATCAAGCGCGGGCTGAACCCGGTCACCTGGACCTACGACAACATCGAGCAGCAGAAGCGCTCGATGAAGCGCTACGCCGCGTCCTTCGACTGGGACCGCGTGCTGCACACCTCCGACCCCGAGTACTACAAGTGGAACCAGTGGCTGTTCCTCAAGATGTACGAGAAGGGCCTCGCCTACCGCAAGGACAGCTGGGTCAACTGGGACCCGGTGGACCAGACGGTCCTGGCGAACGAGCAGGTCCTGGCGGACGGCACCTCCGAGCGCTCCGGCGCGGTCGTGGTCAAGAAGAAGCTCACGCAGTGGTACTTCAAGATCACCGACTACGCCGACCGCCTGCTCGACGACCTGAACCAGCTCGAGGGGTCCTGGCCGTCGAAGGTCATCGCCATGCAGCGCAACTGGATCGGCCGCTCCATCGGCGCCGACGTCGAGTTCGAGATCGAGGGCCGCGACGAGCGCGTCACCGTCTTCACCACGCGCCCCGACACGCTCTACGGGGCGACCTTCATGGTCGTCGCGCCCGACTCCGACCTCGCCTCCGAGCTGGTCGAGGGCTCCGAGCCCGCGATCCGCGACGCGTTCCGCAGCTACCTCGAGACGGTGCAGAAGTCGAGCGAGATCGAGCGCCTGACCGCCGACCGCCCCAAGACCGGCGTGTTCCTCGGCCGCTACGCGGTGAACCCCGTGAACGGCGAGCGGCTGCCGATCTGGGCCGCCGACTACGTCCTCTCCGACTACGGCCACGGAGCCGTCATGGCCGTGCCTGCGCACGACCAGCGCGACCTCGACTTCGCCCGCGCCTTCGACCTGCCCGTGCGCGTGGTCGTCGACACCAACGCCTCCGTCACCGGGGCGATCCCGGTCATCCCGGAGGACCCGGAGGAGCTGGCCGCGCTCGAGAAGGAGTACTCGCTCGACCCCGCCACGACCGGCGAGGCGCTGACCGGCGACGGCCGCCTGATCAACTCCGGGCCGCTCGACGGGCTCTCCAAGCGCACCGCCATCGAGCGCGTCATCAGGATGCTCGAGGAGCGCGGCCGCGGCCGCTCGGCCAAGAACTACCGCCTGCGCGACTGGCTGATCTCGCGTCAGCGCTACTGGGGCACCCCCATCCCGATCATCCACGGAGCCGACGGCGAGCTCGTGCCGGTTCCCGAGGACCAGCTGCCCGTCGTCCTGCCCTCCACCGACGGCCTCGACCTGCAGCCGAAGGGCTCGTCGCCGCTCGGAGCGGCGGAGGACTGGGTGAACGTGCCGCACCCGGTGGACGGCTCGCCCGCGCGCCGCGACCCGGACACGATGGACACCTTCGTCGACTCCTCGTGGTACTTCCTCCGCTTCCTCTCGCCGAAGGACGACACGCAGGCCTTCGATCCGAAGCTCGCCGAGAAGTGGGCGCCCGTCGACCAGTACGTCGGAGGCGTGACGCACGCGATCCTGCACCTGCTGTACGCGCGCTTCATCACCAAGGTGCTGTTCGACCTGGGCTACGTGTCGTTCACGGAGCCGTTCACGGCGCTGCTCAACCAGGGCATGGTGCAGATGGACGGCGCGGCGATGTCGAAGTCGAAGGGCAACATCGTCCGCCTCTCGGACCAGCTGGACGAGTTCGGCGTCGACGCCGTGCGCCTGACGATGGCGTTCGCCGGCCCGCCCGAGGACGACATCGACTGGGCCGACGTCTCGCCCGGCGGCAGCGCGAAGTTCCTCGCCCGCGCCTGGCGCCTGGCGAAGGACGTCACCTCGAGGCCCGACGTCGAGTGGAAGTCGGGCGACGCGGCTCTGCGCCGCCAGACCCACCGCTTCCTCGCGGAGTCCCCGTCGCTGATCGAGGCGTTCAAGTTCAACGTCGTGGTCGCGCGGCTGATGGAGCTCGTCAACGCGACCCGCAAGGTCGTCGACTCGGGCGCCGGAGCCGGGGACCCCGCGGTCCGCGAGGCGGTCGAGGTGGTCGCGATGGCTCTCAACCTGTTCGCGCCGTACACGGCCGAGGACATGTGGCACCGCCTGGGCTACGAGGGCACCGTCGCGCACGCGCTGTGGCGCAAGGCCGACCCGTCGCTGCTGGTCGAGGAGAAGGTCACGGCGATCCTGCAGGTCGACGGCAAGGTCCGCGACCGGCTCGAGGTCTCGCCGAAGATCTCCTCCGACGAGCTCGAGGAGAAGGCGCGGGCCACGGCCGGCGTCGCCCGGGCTCTCGTCGGCCGCGAGGTCGTGAAGGCGATCGTGCGGGCGCCGCGCCTGGTGAACCTGGTGACGAAGGCGGTCTAGCCGCCGATCCGTCCAGACGGGGCTCCTCCTCTCGCGGGAGGGGCCCCGTCGTGCGTTCTGCGCCGGTGCTGCCCTCTCCTCCACAGGGAGGCGATCCGGCGGGCTCTCCCCGGATCGGCGTCGGCGGCCGCTCCGGGCGGGGACACGGGTCCTACCGTCGGCGGATGCCAGAGACCAGCGGGACGGACGACGAGCAGCTGACGGCGCTGCTGCGCCCCCGGCGCGCCCGCCCGCGCTGGCGGGTGGGGGTGGGAGCGGCGGTCGTGCTCGTGATCGGCGCCGCGGTCGTCGCGGTGCTGCTCGCGGGAGCGCGGTCGAGCGGTCACGAGCGGGTCCTGGAGCCCGCCGTGGCGACGAGCGCGCCCGCTGCCGCGGCGGCCGAGTCGCTGTACGTGCACGTGGCCGGCGAGGTCGCCTCCCCGGGGCTGTACGTCCTGTCGCCCGAGGCGCGGGTGGCGGATGCGGTCGCCGCCGCCGGAGGGTTCCAGGAGTCGGCGGAGCGCGCGGCGGTCAACCTGGCCCGGAGGCTCGTCGACGGCGAGCAGATCGTCGTGCCGGCCGTGGGAGCGGTGCCGGCCGCGGCAGGAGCGGCTCCGGGCGGATCCGCTCCGGGAGGAGCCTCCGCGGCCGGATCCGTGCTGAGCCTGAGCACGGCGACGGCCGCCCAGCTGGAGGAGCTGCCCGAGATCGGCCCGGCGACCGCGAAGAAGATCGTCGCCCACCGGGAGGCGAACGGCCCGTTCTCCTCCGTCGACCAGCTGCTCGAGGTCCCCGGGATCGGCGAGAAGACGCTCGCGGCGTTCCGCGACCAGGTCGCGCCGTGAGGAGCGTGCGGGCGGCGGACCTGCGGCTCCTGCCGGCGGCGGTGGCCGCGTGGACCACGGCGTGGGCGGCCGGGATGCTGCCGGTCGCGGCGGTGCTCGACGGGGGCCTCGTGTGGTGCGCCGCGGGCTGGATGCTCCTCGGGGCGGCGTGCGTCCTGCTCCGGCGCGTGCTCGGCGGACAGCTGATCGGAGCGGTGCTCGTCGCGGGCGCGGGTGCCGCCCTCGCCCTCACCTCCGTGGTCGCCGTGGCAGCCGGTGACCACCCCGCGTCGCTGCGGGAGGCCCAGGAGGACCGCGCCCTCACCCCGGTCACCGTCCGCGTCGACACGGGTGCCCGTCCGCTCGCCACCGGAGGTGTGTGGTTCGAGGCGACGGCGCTGCGGGTGGGGGACGCGTCGACCGCGGCCCCCGTCCGTGTGCTGCTCGCCGATCCCGGCGGCCGGCTGCCGGTGGGCGCCGAGCTCGACCTGCAGGCGCGCGCCGGGGTGAAGGAGGCGCCTGTCGGCGAGGCGACGATGCTGAGGGCGGCGTCCGTCCTGGACCGGCGCGGTCCCGGGGGAGCGGCGGCCGTCGCGGAGGTGCTGCGCTCGCGCTTCCTCGAGCGCGCGGCGCTGGTCGGCGGCGACGTGGCGGGGCTGCTGCCGGGCCTCGCGACCGGCGACACGTCCGCGCTCGACGCGGGGCTCGAGGAGGCGATGCGCACCGCGTCGCTCACCCACCTGACCGCCGTCTCGGGCGCCAACTGCGCCGTGGTGGTGGTCGCCGGCTGGACGATCGCGGCGCTCCTCGGCGCCGGGCGCCGCCTCCGGACCGTCGCCGCCCTCGCCCTGCTCGCCGGCTTCGTGGTGCTGGTGACCCCCGAGCCGAGCGTGGTGCGGGCCGCGGTGATGGCCACGGTGGTCCTCCTCGCGCGGCTCGGGCGTCGCTCCGGAGCGGCCGTGCCCGCCCTGCTCGCGACCGTCGTCGTGCTCGTGGCCGCCGACCCCTCGATCGCGGGGAGGCTCGGCTTCGTGCTGTCCGTCCTCGCCACCGCCGGACTCCTGCTGCTCGCCGAGCCGATCGCGGGCGCTCTCGGTCGAGTGCTGCCCCGGCCTCTCGCCCTGCTGCTCGCGGTGCCGACCGCGGCGCAGCTCGCCTGCCAGCCCGTGCTGCTGCTCGTGGACCCGTCGGTGCCGGTGTACGGAGTGCTCGCCAACCTGCTCGCCGAGCCCGCGGCACCCGCCGCGACCGGGCTCGGGCTCATCGGCTGCCTGCTCGCTCCCTGGTGGCCCGGAGCCGCCGACGCGGCGATCCGGCTCGCCGCCGTCCCCGCCTGGTGGATCGCCTCGATCGCCCGCGCCGTCGACTCGTGGCCCGCCCCGAGGATCGCCTGGTGGCCCGGAGTGGGAGGAGCGCTCGCGCTCACCGTGCTGACCCTGCTCGCCCTCGTGCTGGTCACGCAGTCGCCGCGGCTCGCGCGGGTGCGCCGGGTCGCCGCCGTCGGGCTGGCGTGCGCGATCGCGGCCGCCGGCGGCACCACCGTCGCCACGCCGCTCCTCCGCGCCGCCTCGGTTCCCGAGGACTGGCGTGTCGCGATGTGCGACGTCGGGCAGGGCGACGCGGTCCTCCTTCGCGGAGACGCGGGCGTGCTGCTCGTCGACACGGGGCCCGAGCCCGCACCGCTCGAGGCCTGCCTCCGCCTGATGGGAGTGGACCGGATCCCGCTGCTGGTGCTGACGCACTACGACCTCGACCACGTCGGCGGGCTCCAGGCCGTCCTCGGACGGACCGACGCCGCGCTCGTCGGGCCCGCCGCGGGCCGCGACGACGAGCGCGACCGGGCGGCGCTCACCGGCGCGGGGGTCGCCGTGCAGGAGGCGGTCCGCGGCGACAGCGGCGCGCTCGGCTCGCTGCGCTGGCGGGTCGAGTGGCCGGAGCGGCGGAGCGCGCTGCGGGGGAACGAGGCGAGCGTGACCCTCCGGGTCGACATCGGCCCGGACGCCCGCGGCGGCCCGCTCTCCGTCGCGCTCCTGGGCGACCTCGGCGAGCAGGAGCAGGGACGCGTCTCCCGGCTGCCGGTCGGCCGGGTCGACGTCGTCAAGGTCGCGCATCACGGCTCCGCCGACCAGTCGCCCGCCCTCTACGACGCGCTCGGCGCGAGCGTCGGGCTGATCTCCGTCGGGGCGGAGAACGACTACGGGCATCCGAATCCGTCGCTCCTCGCTCTGCTGGCCGAGCGCGGGGTCGAGGCGCTGAGGTCGGATGTCGAGGGTACGGTCGTGCTCGCGTCCCGCAGCGACGGGATCGCGGTCTGGTCGAGCGGCGCGACGGCGCCCGCGGCCGCCTCGGGGCGCCGTGAGCGGGCCGTAGGGTGGAGGGCGCTCGGACGGGCGCGGCACGGAAGGACACGGCATGGCAGGCAGGGCCCCGGCGCGCGCGAAGGCAGCGCCCTCGAAGGCGGCGATCCCGCAGCTCGCCTGGAACCAGACCCGGCCGGCGCCGATCGTGCTGATCACCGGCCCGGAGCAGTTCCTGGCCGACCGCGCGCTGCGCTTCCTCCGCGAGTTCCTCCGCGCCGAGGATCCGAGTCTCGAGGTCAGCGACATCGATGCCGGCGGCTACGCGCCGGGGGAGCTGCTGACCCTCGCGAGCCCGTCCCTCTTCGACGAGCCCCGCCTCATCCGCGTCTCGAACGTCGAGAAGTGCTCGGACGCGTTCCTCCTCGAGACCCTCGACTACCTCTCGGCGCCCGCGGACGGGGCGACCCTCGTGCTCCGCCACGGCGGCGGCAACCGGGGCAAGAAGCTCCTCGACGCGATCCGCTCGGGCACGGGCGGCGGCATCGAGATCGTCTGCGCCGAGCTCAAGCGCGAGAGCGACAAGGTCGACTTCGCGATCGCCGAGTTCCGCACCGCCGGCCGCACGGCGACCACCGGTGCCGTCCGAGCCCTGGTGTCTGCCTTCTCCGACGACCTCGACGAGCTCGCGTCGGCGTGCCAGCAGCTGCTGTCCGACGTCACCGGCGAGATCACCGAGGCGACCGTGGCGAAGTACTACGGCGGCCGCGTCGAGACCACGGCCTTCACCGTCGCCGACTCCGCGATCGCGGGCCGTCACGGCGAGGCGCTGCTCGGGCTCCGCCACGCCCTCGCCTCCGGTGCCGACCCGGTACCGATCGTCGCCGCGTTCGCGAGCAAGCTGCGGACCATGGCGAAGGTCGCCGGCTCGCGCGAGGGCTCGGGCCAGGTCGCCTCGCGTCTGGGCCTCGCTCCGTGGCAGGTGGACCGGGCCCGGCGCGACCTGCAGGGCTGGACCGGCGAGGGCCTCGGCACCGCGATCCTGACGGTCGCCGACGCCGACGCCAACGTGAAGGGCGCCACCCGCGACCCCGTCTACGCCCTCGAGCGCATGGTCTCCGTCGTCTCCGCCCGGGGCGTCTGACCCGCCCGAAAGGCCCTGCGCCCGCGATCCGCACCGACCTCGTCCCCGGCGTGTCTCGATACGCCGCTCCGCGGCAACTCGACCAGCAGTGAGGGGATCACCTCCCCTCGCAGGGTCGCACCGCGGCCGACGAAGAGTCGGACGACGACCCCACAGGGTCACCGGTGATCCGCGTGTCAGCGGATCGTCGTACCCGGAACGGAACCCGCTCCTCCCACCGCGACCACCCCTGGAAGCCGACTGCGCGACGGGCGACGAGGCACGAGGAGCCCGTCGAGATCGGTGCGGGTCACCGGCGATCCGCGAGTCAGCGGATCGTCGTACCCCGAAACGCTCTCCGCTCCTCCCCCCGCGACCCTCCGCGGTAGCCGACCGGGCCGCAGCCGATCGAGAGCCGGACGATGCCCTCGCAGGGTCACCGGCGATCCGCGTGTCAGCGGATCGACGTACCCGGAACGGAACCCGCTCCTCCCACCGCAACCAAGCGCGGAAGCCGACTGCGCGACGGGCGACGAGGCACGAGGAGCCCGTCGACCGCGAAGCGGAAACGACGAAGGGCCCGGCCAGAGGCCGGACCCTTCGTCGTTTCCGCTTCGCGCAGTATTACAGCGCGGCGACCTGCTTCGCGATGGCCGACTTGCGGTTCGCGGCCTGGTTCTTGTGGATGACGCCCTTGCTGGCGGCCTTGTCGAGCTTCTTGGCGGCGAAGGCGAGGGCGGTGCCGGCCTTCTCGGTGTCGCCGGCGGCGATGGCGGTGTGGACCGAGCGGATGGCGGTCTTCAGCTCGCTCTTGACGGCCTTGTTGCGCTCGTTCGCCTTCTTGTTGGTGAGGTTGCGCTTGATCTGCGACTTGATGTTTGCCACGTGGATTACCTTCTTCTCGGATGTGCGTGTGTGCAGCCGGCTACTCGACGGAGTGCCCCTTCCGCGGGCGTCTGAACGCCCCGCGGTGCGACTGGAGGTCGCCGGCTTCTGATCACTCCACGCCTGCCGGGTGTCCGGAGGGGGAGCGCAAGCCAACAAGGAACTTTAGCGCACCCGTCGTCACCCTTCAACCGCGCCGCGCCCGCGGGTGCGGCGCCGTCCGGGTCGGGGCCGCCGGGGCGACACGCCGGGGGAGGCGGACCGCCGTGGCGTCTCGCGGTCCGGGCCCGCCGGTAACGTGACGCCGGTGCCCCGTCTCGCCGATCACCTCTCCGCGGTGCCGCCCTCGGGCATCCGCCACCTGTTCGAGATCGCACTGCGGCTCGACGGAGTGACGCTCCTCGCGGTGGGCGAGCCCGACGTGCCGACCGCGCCGCACATCATCGAGGCGGCCCGAGCGGCGTGGGCGGCCGACGACACCCGCTACGGGCCCAACGGCGGCGTGCCCGAGCTCCGGCGGGCCATCGTGGAGAAGCTGGCGCGCGACAACGGCATCGAGGCGGACGTCGAGCAGGTGTGGGTGACCGTCGGCGCCACGCAGGCGCTGCACCAGGCGATGACGCTCCTGCTCGGGCCCGGCGACGAGGTGCTCATCCCCGACCCGGGCTACACCGTCTTCACGACCAATGCGCGGACCATCGGCGCCGTGCCCGTGCCGTACACGCTGCGCGCTGAGAACGCCTTCCTCCCCGATCCCGAGGAGGTCGAGCGCCTGATCACGGACCGGACCCGCGTCCTGATCGTCAACAGCCCGTCCAACCCGCTCGGCGTGGTGTTCCCGAGGGAGGTCCTCGAGCGCCTGCTCGACATCGCCCGGCGCCACGACCTGTGGGTGCTCAGCGACGAGGTCTACGAGTACTTCACCTACGGGCGCCCGCACGTGAGCCTCGCGGCGATCGCGCAGGAGCGCGGGGACGACGCCGACCGCGTCCTCAGCGTCTTCTCCTTCTCGAAGACCTACGCGATGACCGGCGTCCGCGTCGGCTACCTCGTGACGCCTCCCGGCTTCACGTCGATCATGGTCACGGTGCAGGAGGCGGCGATCAGCTGCGTCGCCACTCCGGACCAGCGCGCCGCCCTCGCCGCTCTGACCGGGCCGCAGGACGCGGTGGCCGCCGCCTCCGACCACTACCTCGCCAACCTGCGGCTCGCGACGGGCGTGCTCGACGAGCGGGGGATCGCCTACCGCGAGCCCGAGGGCGCGTTCTACCTGTGGATCGACATGGCGCACGCGACCGGCGGGGACGTCGCCTCCTGGGTCGAGTCGTTCCTCCTCGAGACCCTCGTCGCCGTCGCTCCCGGCAGCGCCTTCGGCCGCACCGGCGAGGGCTGGATCCGCGTCTGCCTCGCCGCTGACCCCGCCGCGCTGGAGCACGGGCTGCGCGCTCTCCCGGCCCCGGTGCGCGGATAAGCGCCGCCGAGGTGCTGGTCCGGCGCGTCCGGGCCCAGGAGTACGACGAGGTCTCGCGCCTGCGGCTCGCCGCCTACGCCCACGACTACGAGCTGGGGGAGGAGTACGCCGCCGACGTCGCCGCGGTCGCCCGGCACGACGTCGAGGGCGAGGTCTGGGTCGCCGTCGAGGGCGACGGGCGGATCCTCGCGACGGTCACCACTGCGCGCCCGGGCGCGAACTTGTACGAGCTCGGCCGCCCCGGCGAGCTGGACTGGCGGCTGCTCGCCGTCGCCCCGGAGGCACGCGGGCGGGGTCTCGGGCGGCTGCTCACCGAGTTCGTCGTGATGCTCGCCGCCGAGCGGGGCCTCCAGCGGGTCGTGATGAACAGCGGCACGCTGATGACCACCGCGCACGCCCTCTACGAGAGCATGGGCTTCGTCCGCCTCGGCGAGCGGGAGAACCCGCCCGGCGTCGAGCCCACCCGCACCTATGGACTCGATCTGTAGCCGCCGGTCCCGGCCTCCGCCGCCGGGCATGGGACACTGGTCCCACGATGTCTCCACGTGCACACTCCGGGCTCGAGCCCGCCGCGACCGATCCGGCGTCCATCCGCAACTTCTGCATCATCGCCCACATCGACCACGGCAAGTCCACCCTCGCCGACCGGATGCTCGGCATCACGGGTGTCGTCGAGGACCGGGCGATGCGCGCGCAGTACCTCGACCGCATGGACATCGAGCGCGAGCGCGGCATCACGATCAAGTCGCAGGCCGTGCGGATGCCGTGGGAGCGCGACGGGCGCACGTTCGCCCTGAACATGATCGACACTCCGGGGCACGTCGACTTCTCCTACGAGGTCAGCCGCTCGCTGGCGGCCTGCGAGGGCGCGATCCTCCTGGTCGACGCGGCGCAGGGCATCGAGGCCCAGACGCTCGCGAACCTCTACCTCGCGCTCGAGAACGACCTCACGATCATCCCTGTCCTGAACAAGATCGACCTGCCGGCCGCGGACCCCGAGAAGTACGCGAAGGAGCTCGCGAGCCTGATCGGCGGCGACCCGGACGACGTCCTCCGCGTCTCCGGCAAGACCGGCATGGGCGTCGAGGCGCTGCTCGACCGCGTCACCGAGCTCATCCCGCCGCCCGTCGGCGACCCCTCCGCCCCTGCGCGCGCCATGATCTTCGACTCCGTGTACGACGCCTACCGCGGGGTCGTCACCTACGTCCGGATGATCGACGGCAAGCTCTCGCCGCGCGAGAAGATCCAGATGATGTCGACCCGCGCCACGCACGAGATCCTCGAGATCGGCGTGTCGAGCCCCGAGCCCGTCGCGACGCAGGGTCTCGCGGTCGGCGAGGTGGGCTACCTGATCACCGGTGTGAAGGACGTGCGCCAGTCGAAGGTCGGCGACACCGTCACCACGGCGTCGAAGCCCGCGACGCAGGCGCTGCCCGGCTACACCGAGCCGCTCCCGATGGTCTTCTCGGGCCTGTACCCGATCGACGGCAGCGACTACCCGGACCTGCGCGAGGCCCTCGACAAGCTCAAGCTCTCGGACGCGGCACTCGTCTACGAGCCCGAGACGTCGGTGGCGCTCGGCTTCGGCTTCCGCTGCGGGTTCCTCGGCCTCCTGCACCTCGAGATCATCACCGAGCGCCTGCAGCGCGAGTTCGGTCTCGACCTCATCACCACGGCGCCCTCGGTCATCTACGAGGTCTCGACGGAGGACAAGAAGACCGTCACCGTCACGAACCCGAGCGAGTTCCCCGTCGGCAAGATCGCCGCCGTCACGGAGCCGATCGTCAAGGCCGCGATCCTCGCGCCGAAGGACTACGTCGGCACGATCATGGAGCTCTGCCAGAGCCGCCGCGGGACCCTGATCGGCATGGAGTACCTGGGCGAGGACCGGGTCGAGATCCGCTACCACATGCCCCTCGGCGAGATCGTCTTCGACTTCTTCGACAACCTCAAGTCCAAGACCGCCGGCTACGCCTCGCTCGACTACGAGCCCGCCGGCTCGCAGGAGGCCGACCTCGTGAAGGTCGACATCCTGCTGCAGGGTGAGCAGGTCGACGCGTTCAGCGCGATCGTGCACCGGGAGAAGGCCTACGCCTACGGCGTGCTGATGACGGGGCGCCTGCGCAAGCTGATCCCGCGTCAGCAGTTCGAGGTGCCGATCCAGGCCGCCATCGGCGCCCGGATCATCGCCCGCGAGTCGATCAGCGCGATGCGCAAGGACGTCCTGGCCAAGTGCTACGGCGGCGACATCACCCGCAAGCGCAAGCTCCTCGAGAAGCAGAAGGAGGGCAAGAAGCGGATGAAGATGGTCGGCCGCGTCGAGGTCCCCCAGGAGGCGTTCATCGCCGCGCTCTCGGGCGACGTCGAGACCAAGGACAAGAAGTAGCGCGAGCCCCGTCGCCGGCGCCCGTCCCCCCTCCCGGACGGGTGACGCACCCCCCGTCCGGGACATCGTGTCCGCGGGGATTGCGGCGCCTCACAGCGGACCGATAGCTTTCGGACGCCAGGACGCGGCCGTGGATCGAGATCGATCCGCACGGGGGGCTGCAGCGTCGACGACCGGTCCTCCACCATGACGAAGGGTGGTAGTCCGTGGTGCCTACGAGCACGAGAAAGCGCTGGATCAGGACGGGGGCGGCGCTCGCGAGCATCGCGGCCGTCGCAGCGGGATCGCTGGTGGCGGCGGGACCGGCCTCGGCAGCGAACAAGGTGATCCCGGTCGCGCCCGCGCCCTACTCCTGGTCGGACAGCGCCCGGTTCGGCACCGACGTGCCGCTTCCGGTGGCCGCAGACGCGACCACGCTGACCGTCGAGCTGCCCGACTCCACCGCTCCCGACACCTTCACCGAGTGGTCGCACCCCGGCTACCGGGTCGTGACGTGGCAGCTGAGGAGCACCGCGACGGACCTCGAGAGCGGCGAATCCGTCGTCGACACCGCCACCAACTCGATCCAGATCCCGATCGGACGCGCCGCCGGCTCCTTCGGAGGCACCTCGCTCTCGCTCCTCCTGAACGGCGCCGAGGACGAGGCGGACGACGCGTACGCTCCGGCCGGCGTCGACCGGACCGGCTTCGTCCTCGCCCTCTCCGCCGACCTCCAGGTGACTGCTGCGAGCGGGTCCGCGGAGGCCGACCTCGACCTGTCGACGTCCACCTCCTCCGAGCGCGCCGGCGGCGAATTCTGGGCCGGCGGCGGCACTGTCACCGAGGCCGGCGCGGGCGACGTCATCGTCCTCGACTCCGGTGTCCCCGGCTTCTTCGACCTCGCGGGCCTCAGCGCCACGGTCGGAACGGAGGACGGTGGCCGCCTGAAGGCCGTCCCCAAGGTCGTGCAGGACGGCCGGGGCATCGCGATCACCCCGACCCAGGAGTTCTTCGACCGCTACCTCACCTTCAGCGACACGACGCCGCTCGGCGCCCCGTCCGTCGAGGTGAAGGGGCTCAGCCGCGGCGGCGAGCAGCCGGCAGGCACCGGTGTCATCGTGCGCGCGCCGCTGCGCGTCGTCCCGTCGACCACCACCCCGACGCCGGGCACCGGCCTGGAGGTCGTCCGCCTCGCGGGCACCGACCGCCAGGGCACCGCCGTCGAGATCTCGAAGGCGACCTTCGACACCCCCGGCGTCCCCGTCGTCTACATCGCCACCGGCGCGAACTTCCCCGACGCGCTCAGCGCCGGTCCCGCCGCCGCGAAGCAGGGCGGCCCGCTCCTCCTGGTCGACCGCGACTCTGTGAGCCAGGTCGTGCGCGACGAGCTCACCCGTCTCAAGCCCCAGCGGATCGTCGTCGTCGGCTCCGACCTCAGCGTCAGCGACGCCCTCGCGACCGACCTCGGCCAGTACGCGAACGGGAGGGTCTTCCGCCTCGGAGGCACCGACCGCTACGACACGTCGCGGAAGATCATCGAGAGCGCCTTCGGCACCTCGCCGAAGGGGGCCTGGCTCGCGACCGGCGAGAAGTTCCCCGACGCGCTCAGCGCCACCGCCGCCGCGGGCAAGAACTCCGCCCCCGTCGTCCTCGTGAACGGCGGCCTCCCGGCGGCCGACCCGACCACTGTCGGGATCCTGACGCGGCTCCGGCCGCCGGTGCTCACCATCGCGGGATCCGAGCTGTCGGTCAGCGCCGGCATCCAGAACTCCCTCACGGTGCCGGCCGGACCGGTCGTCAACCGCATCGGCGGGGTCGACCGCTACGACACCTCGGAGCAGCTCAACCTGGCGGCCTTCCCCCGCGGGTCGAAGACCGTGTTCCTGGCCACCGGAGAGAACTTCCCCGACGCTCTGGCGGGAGCCGCGGCCGCCGGGCTTACGGGGAGCCCCCTCTTCGCCGTGCCCCCGACCTGCGTGCCGGTCAAGGTGCTGCAGGACATCAAGGCCGGCGGAGCGACGCGCGTCGTCCTCCTCGGCGGCACCGGCACCCTCTCGGACGCCGTGGCGAAGCTGACGCCCTGCAGCTGACCCGACCCGCACCACGACGAGGGCCCTCCTCCCGCTCCGGCGGGGGAGGGCCCTCCGTCGTTCCCGGCTCGGGGCGGCGACGGTCGGATACGCTGGGTCGGATGGACAGCACCACCCGGCACGCGGACTCGACGCGCGCCGCGCTCGAGGAGTCCGGGAAGAAGGTCGGGACGTGAGCATCCGCCGCTCCAACTTCGAGGGCCAGCCGCAGGTCACCTACGCGGCCGTCGGCGGCACTCTGGCCCCCGACCTGCTCGAGTACCCGCCGGACGGCTTCACGGCCGAGCGCTTCGAGGCCCGGCTCGGCTCGGGCGACGAGCGCTTCGCCATCACCACCGCCTCCCTGATGACGTGGGGCGTGCAGCGCGGCAGCGGCATCGAGGTGACCGACATCACCAGCGGCAGCGGCGTGCAGTACACCGGGGTCAACTTCGACGCCGCGGGCACCCCGATCGACCTCGTCAGCCGGCCGACGGAGGAGCACTTCGCTCCCGACGGCACCCCCTACATCACCGCGGGCGTGACCGCCGTGCTCCGCGTGACACTGCTCGGCCGCGTCTTCGACGCCCCGGTGCGCGTGGTCTACGTCGTCGACGAGCCCGACCAGGTCGGCTTCGCCTACGGCACTCTCGAGGGCCACCCCGAGAGCGGCGAGGAGTCCTTCGTCGTCGAGAAGCGCGCGGACGACTCGGTCTGGCTCGTCATCCGGGTCTTCTCGCGTCCCTCCACCCGCCTCTACCGCCTGGGCGCGCCGGTGCTGCGCGCCGTGCAGAAGCGCCAGGTGGCCAAGTACCTGCGCGCGCTGCTGCCGGCGCGCGTCAGCTGACGTGGGGAGCGCCCTCCCGATCGCCGATCCTGCTCCGCTCGACGGCGGACTGCCCGCGTCCGTCGTCGACGGCGTGGAGCAGCGCGACCTCGGCCTCTACGTGCACGTGCCGTTCTGCCGGGTCCGCTGCGGGTACTGCGACTTCAACACCTACACGGCGACCGAGCTCCGCGGAGCGAGGCAGCAGGACTACGCCGACGAGGCGATCACCGAGATGGCTCTCGGCGCCGAGGTGCTCGAGCGCGCGGGCCTGCCCCGGCGCCCCGCCCGCACGGTCTTCTTCGGCGGCGGGACGCCCACGCTGCTGCCCGCCGGCGACCTGGTGCGGATGCTGGACGGCCTCCGCACCCACTTCGGGGTCGCGCCCGACGCCGAGATCACCACCGAGGCGAACCCGGACTCCGTCGACGCCGCCTACCTCCGCGCGCTGGCCGAGGCGGGCTTCACCCGCGTCAGCTTCGGGATGCAGTCGGCCGTGCCGCACGTCCTCGCCACGCTCGAGCGCACCCACGACCCGGAGCGGGTCCCGCTCGTGGTCGAGTGGGCGCGGGAGGCCGGCCTGCAGGTCAGCCTCGACCTCATCTACGGCACACCGGGGGAGTCCCTCGCCGACTGGGAGCGCTCGCTCGACTCCGCTCTCGCCAACCGGCCGGACCACCTCTCGGCCTACGCCCTGATCGTGGAGGACGGCACGAAGCTCGCCCGGCAGATCCGCCGCGGCGAGGTCGCGACCCCGGACGACGACCTCACGGCCGACATGTACGAGCTCGCCGACGCGCGCCTGGCCGCGGCCGGGTACTCCTGGTACGAGGTCAGCAACTGGGCGCGCGACGACGCGCACCGCTCCCGGCACAACCTCTCGTACTGGCTCGGCCACGACTGGTGGGGCGTCGGCCCCGGGGCGCACAGCCACGTCGGGGGCGTGCGCTGGTGGAACGTGAAGCACCCGGCGGCCTACGCCGACCGGCTGAGCACCGGGGCCTCGCCCGCTGCCGGGCGGGAGACGCTCGACGCGGGCACGCGGCGGGTGGAGGACGTGCTGCTGCGCTCGCGCCTGGCGGACGGGCTGCCGATCGACTCGATCGACGCCGGTCGGCGCAGCGAGGTGGCGGGGCTCATCGCCGACGGCCTCGTCGACGGCCGGGCGGCGCTCCGGGGGCGGATCGTGCTGACCCTGCGCGGCCGTCTGCTGGCCGACGCGGTCGTGCGGCGCCTCACCGACGGCTGAGGCCGGATCCCGGGGCGGCAGGCGCACGGCCGCCCCGGTTCCGCGGCTACTTGAAGAACGGGATGCTGAGCGGGTACGTGTAGTACTCGCCCGCGCTGGCGCGCACCGAGGCGATGATCGCGAAGACGATCACCAGGATCGGCACGACCAGGAACACGATGAAGCCGACGAGGACGAAGGACAGGATCGTCCCGGCGACGTAGGCGATCAGCGTCGTCAGGTGGAAGTTGAGGGCCGTCTTGGCGTGCGCTTCGAGGAACGGTCCGCGCCCCTTGAAGACCAGGAAGACGATCAGCGAGGGCAGGAAGCTGAAGAAGATGCCGGTCACGTGCGTGACGATCGCCCAGGTCTTCTCGTCCGCCGGGTTCAGCGGCGGAGCCGGGGTCCCGTAGACGGGGGGCGGGGGAGGGGTGGCCGACATGATGGTCTCCGTTCCGGCGGCGGCGACGGGCGTCCCCCGTGCGCTCGGCGTCCATCGTGGCATGCGGCGACTCCCTCCGCACCGGGCCGCGCGGGACCTCCTCCTCGGGGATGACGGGGCTCCTCCCCGCGGCCCTGCAGGAGTGCACCCCGGCCGATCCCCGCGCAACCCCGCCGGGCGGTCCGCCTCCCGGTTATGATTGGCACTCAGAGTTGCGGAGTGCCAGGCTCCGCGCGGCGTCAGCGCCGCAGACGGTCGTGCCCGCGGGCACTCGGAGTCCGGCGGGAGGTCGGTCGTATGGTCACGGAGCGCGGTCTCCAGGTCCTGCGCGTGATCGTGCAGGACTACGTGGCGAACCGGGAGCCGGTGGGCTCCAAGTCGATCGTCGAGCGCCACGCGTTCGGCGTCTCGGCCGCCACCATCCGCAACGAGATGGCCCAGCTGGAGGAGGAGGAGCTGATCGCGGCTCCGCACACCTCGTCCGGCCGCGTGCCGACCGATAAGGGCTACCGCCTCTTCGTCGACCAGCTCGCCGACCTGCGCCCGCTCACCTCCGCGCAGCGCCAGGCGATCGAGACGTTCCTCGGGCAGAGCCCGGACCTCGACGAGGTGCTGGTCAAGACCGTCCGCCTGCTCTCGCAGCTCACCAACAGCGTCGCGCTCGTGCAGTACCCGTCGTTCGGAGCCGCGCGGCTGCGCCACGTGGAGCTCGTCGCCCTCGCTCCCCGCCGCCTCCTGTCGGTGCTGATCACCGACACCGGCCGGGTCGACCAGCGCGTGCTCGAGACCCCGGAGGACGTGGACGACGCGCTCCTCGGCGAGATCCGCGCGAAGCTCAACACGGCCGTGCTGGGCCTCGGGCTCCAGCAGGCGGCCGAGACGCTCGGCTCCGTCGCGGAGCGCTTCAGCCCCGAGCGGCGCCACGTGCTGACGCCGATCGTGCAGACCCTGCTCGAGCAGGTCGGCGCCAACCGGCAGGACCGCCTGGTCATGGCCGGCGCCGCGAACCTCGTCCGCACCGAGGAGGACTTCTCGGGCAGCATCTACCCCGTGCTTGAGGCGATCGAGGAGCAGGTGGAGCTGCTGCGCCTCTTCGCCGAGATGACCCCGGACCCCCGGGGCATCTCGGTGCGCATCGGCCGCGAGAACGCGCCGTTCGGGCTGCAGGAGACCTCGGTGCTCACGAGCGGGTACAACACCGCGGGCGGCCAGGTCTCGCGCCTGGGCGTGCTCGGCCCGATCCGGATGGACTACTCCGGCAACATCACCGCGGTGCGCGCCGTCGCCCGCTACCTCTCCCGCCTCCTCGGCGAGGAGTAGGCCCGACCTCCCGGCCCCCGCCGGATC
>NZ_PSTP01000031.1:0-17294 GCF_002930935.1 Rathayibacter sp. AY1A2
CGCGTCCGGCGACGCCGACGCGACCGCCGCCGCAGCGCGAGCGCTGATCGTCGCCGCGGCCGCCTACGGCTGGCCCACCGCGACCGCCCTCGTCTTCAAATACGAGACGACCGGCCCCATCGCCCACGTCTGGGGACTGTGGAAGGTCCTCGACGCCGACCGCCAGGTCCTCCGCGAATGGGACGAAGAGCCCGGCGACATGACGGATGAGTCCGAGGAGGAATTGATCGCCCTCGACCTCATCAGCAACCGCCGCGCGACCCTCGACTACACCGACTTCGGAAAGCCCATCGGCTCCACGACCCTGATCCTTCACACGCTCGCACTCTGAGCGCGTGCGCGGGCCGACCCGAAACGGGCCGGCCCGCACGAGGGGGAGAGCCCCCTCGACCCCCCGGACCCGCGCAACGGCAGCACGGCCAGTGTCGTGACCGGATGCGACGATGGACGCGCTCGCACCCGTCGCGACCGCCGGTCGTCGCGCCTCATCAGACAGGACACCAGCGATGAAGCTCTACCCCGACGTGATCAGCACCCTTCGCGCCCAGGAAATCGACCCTGACGAATGGGCGCGCGAGCACGGCTCGCCCTCCGCCGCACAGTGGGCCGGCGACGAGTGCGGCTGCGCCGACGACCGCTGTATCGGCCACCACCACGACGAGCACGAGGACTGCGGCTGCTTCCCCGCGATGCTCGAGCAGCACTTCGCCCAGGAAGACGCTCGCGGCCACCGGACCCTGGAATGGCGCACCACTCCCGTCAGCGTCGTCGTCTCAGCAGAATCCGACCTGGAGGACTTCGGGCTCCTCGCCCTCGCCGATCAAGATCAGATCGACCTCTTCGCCAGCACCGACGTCGACACGGCGGCGATGACGCAAGAACACACCACCGCCGAAGAGACAGCCCGGATCGCAGCGTTCGCCGCCGAAATGTCCACCGCCGGCTCCCTGAGCACCGAGCAGTACGAGCAGCTCGGAGAGATCCACCACGCGGTCCTCAACCGCGCCAAGGGCGCAGGCGACCCCCGGTACGACCTGTACCGCGCGACGGAACGGCTCTCCCGCGCCATCACCGAGGTCTGGGACCGCGACGTCGCCGCGTACCAGGACGCCTACCTCACCGTCGTCCGCGACACCCTCACCACCCGAGGTCTCACGACCGGCATCAAGGTCGTCGCCTTCGCTGACCGCGACACCGGAATCTACGACGAAGACCTCGCGCACGACCTGCGCGACGTCGCCCTGCTCACCACGCCCCTGCCCGTCATCGGAGCACCCGGGGACGAGCGCAAGATGACGGTCGACGCGCTACGCGCCGCCGGCCTCAGCTACATCGAGCGCGCCCGCGCCGTCGTGTCCGCCGAGGCTGCAGCCGAGTAGCGATCAGCGGCGGGGCCGCGGCTTGTACTTCTTCCCCGCCCGGATGTTCCGGTTCTCGATCACCCCGACCACCGTCAGGCCGGCGGCCACGGCGACGATCAGTACCCACCCGAGCACGTTGAACCACTCACCGGTGAACGCCGCGTACGTCTGCTCGCCGGCGATCGCGAAGAGCATGAACGACAGCCCGAACCAGACCATCCCGTTGCTGATCAGCGCAGCGCGCGCGAGCTTGGTCCGAGGCTTCGACATGCGCCCACCCTCCCACCGGACCCTGGACGTGTCCACGGGGCCGAGGCGGTTCTAGGGTGAGCGCATGAGCACCCCGACGCCCCGCGAGCTGCTGGCCGTTCACGTAGCCGCCGAGCCCTCCGGGATCACCGCGACCTTCACCCTGGGCGATCCGCTCGAGCTGCCACAGTCGGTGGGATGGTTCACCTACGGCATCGAGCTCACCGGCGCCGAGGGCGCCACGGTGAAGCACTTCGGCGTCCGCCTCTCCGACGAGGAGACGAAGGCGTTCGTCTTCGAGTTCGAGAACGCCACCCAAACCAACTACGACGCCACCCACGTCACCGACCGCGGCGCCTCCCTCGTCGCCCGGTTCCCGGACTCCTCACTCGGCGTCGACACGATCCGCTCCGTCACGGGTTTCGCCACCATCGAGGGGGAGGACGTCGCCGCCGGTGTCCCCGTCCAGCTGCTCCGCTAGCGGGGTCGAAAAGGTAGACTGACCCCGCATGGAACAGCCATGCCTGCCGGCCCTCGTGCCGGCTTTCGCGCTTCCTAGGCCAGTTGCGATCGAACGCCTAAGCTGAGTCCGAATCGGAAGAACTCTGCCCGCGCCTGTCGCGTAAACTGAACCCGCCTTCCAGTTCTCTGCCTGCCGGCCCTCGTGCCGGCTTTTTTCATGCCCGGATTGAGCAGACCCCGCTCTCCTGGCCCCCTCCTTCCTTGCACCCCTCTTGGCGGTGCAGGGATCGTCGCGCCCCCAGCGCGACCACAACAGAGCGCGCCCGCGCGCTCGCACCCAGTGGAGGTCCTTGTGATTGACCTGAACCTGCTGCTCGGGTGGCTGAAGAAGGACAAGCCCGCCGCCGCGGCGCTCATCCGTGCCGGAGTCTTCGTGATCCTGGTCGTGACCGTGCTCTGCGCGGTCCTGATCTACATCACGCTCCTCGGCCCGAGCGATGCGCCCGCAGACCGGCTGACCTCCATCCTTCACGGCCCGGCGAAGTAGTCGCCGGCCCAGCCGCTAGCCCGAAAAAGCACAGACCTGCTGGGTGCAGGAGAGCTCTGTCCGCCATCGTCCCGTATGAGGTACCTCTTGCGGGCGTACTGCCCACAGACAGTTGCCGCGCGGCTTGGATCGACTATCCGAACAGCGGGTCGACTGTCCATACCAGAGGAATGATGTTCGCGGCTCCTCCGGCCACGACAGCAGAACCGAGAATGAGCACGTCCCGCCATGCGATCGCAGGGCCCGACGTCGCCGCTCTCTTCACGGAGTCGAGGAGGGCGTCAGCGCCGCGCAGCTCCTGAATCAGCTCGATGGGAAAAAACTCAGACACTGCAGCGGGGTCAACCGGATCGTTGGCCTCCAGATCGATCCGGCGCGCCTCCTTCTGCGCGCCTACGGCGAGTCGTATCAGCCCCCAGACGCTCGCCCCTACGGCGTACACGTTGAGTGCGATGAGCCAGCCGGTCATGACGGACGGCTCGCGTTCGACAGGTCGCTGACTTGCTGAGGGAGCGGGTCGAGTAGGTGCGGTCCGTTGTTGCGGACGCTGTTCACGTCGCGGGACACCTCGTAGTTCTCGAGGTCGTGCGCGACCGCGTACGACTCCCGGTCAAGGAGCTGCATCAGAGCGTCGACGTCGAGGTGCCCGCCGAGCCAGTCGTCGTACCCGTCCGGCGTGATACACGCCGGCATTCGGTCGTGGACCTCACCCGGCGCCACATGCGAGTCGCGGGTGATGATCGCCGTCGATAGCCTCCACTTCTCCGGATCGTCCTCCGCATTCGACGGGTCCGGCCAGGCCGAGACAATGCCCGCCATCGCGAGGGCCGCGTCGGGATCGTAGATGAAGTGCGGCTGCTTCCCCGTCTCCGTCACCGTCCACTCGTAGTAGCCGGCCGCCGGGATCAGCACCCGCGACGTCGCGAACGCCTTCCGGAACATGGGCGAGCTCGCGACCGTCTCGATCCGCGCGTTGATCGGCTGCGGCCGCTGCTTCTTGAAGTCCTTCGCCCACACCGGCACGAAACCCCAATGCACGGTCGGCGCAGACCGCTCCCCGTCGCGCTCCCGCACGACGGTCACCGGCGACGTCGGCGCCACGTTGTAGTTCGGCCGCATACCGGCGAAGTCCCCGGTGAAGAGGTCTGGAAGTAGGCCCTCGGTGTTGTCCTTGACGACGAAACGACCGCACATACGCTCAGCGCTGCTCGAAGGCTTCGGGGTGCCAGGTGAGGGAGTAGGCCAGCAGGGGATCGAGGATGCGGATCTGCATGGTCGCGGCCTTGTTACCGGCGACCTCGAAGACCGGCTGCGGGATCAGGTCCGCGATCTGGATTTCCTCCTCAGTGAACTGCTGCTCCTCCAGTTCTTGTTCGCTCTGGTCCTCAGCGCCAGCCGCATTCTTCTTGTCGAGCGCTGCCTGCATCTGGCGGGAGGCGACGATCCCCATGTTCTTCGCCTTCTGCTCGAGCGCGACCGTTGAGAGGTCGGCCGTGGCCGCGACGAGCTCGCCCACCATGTCCCTCACGGCCGTGAAGGGAACTTCGGCGGGTGAGCGCATCTCGTGTATAGCCCGAAGGATCAGTTGGTAGCCGTCGAGGGACGAGCCGTCCTTCAGGTCGAGGAGGTTGCGGCCGCGACGCGCTGTGAGCCCCACACCAAGGGTGCGCAGCCAGGCGACCGACTGCTCATCTCTGACGAGGCGGAAGAACTCGGGCCAACTCTCCGGCTCGGAGAGCATTCCCACATCGGTGGTGTCGTCCCTGACCCCGTTCACGCGACGGCAGAGGTTGAGGCAGAGCTGCTGCATGATCTGTGGGCTGCCATAGCTCTGCTTGATGAGCTGATTCTTCGTCTCGTCAGTGGCGCGGACGTTGAGGATTTCGAAGCCGCGGTCGGCGATCTGGCGGAGCTCGTCATCGTTCCAGACGGGGACCTTGACGGAGTAGTGCCGTCCGCCCGCGTTGGTGGTCGAGAACGCCTCGTCGTTCTCTCGGCCGGGGAGTGTTGCGAGGACGAGAGTGGCGTTGCTCTCAGTGATCGGGCGGAGCGCCAGAACGAGCTCCCGCCGAGTCTCGGAGTTCGTGACGAAGTGGAAGTCATCGATCACGATCATCGGAGGAAATTTGTCGGACTCCCTGGCCGCTGCCGAAAGAATTGCCAGAGCCTCGGTGACAGCAGTAGGGGCATCCATGTCGTAGGTCGCCCCAGTGCTGCTATCGACGTGGTGCTCCCCGGCAACCGTGCTGCCCCCTCCGATGTTCAGGGCGGTGGGAATCGACACACCAAAGCGCGCGAAGAACGACCACTTGGACTTGTCGCCGCTCACTTTTCCAGTGGTGCTGGAGGATGGGATGCCCAGCTTCGCTACGAGCGCGGCCCACAGCGCCGACGCGCCTCCCGTGAGGTTCTGGCCCGGGACGTAGGCGTAGAACAACGCCTTGGCCATCGTCTCCCTGACGAGGGTGCTCTTGCCGAGCTTGGTGGTGCCCAAGACCGAGATGATCGCGCCGCCCTGCTCCGCCAGGTCCTCCAGCTCCCGCCAGATCTCCGTACGCGTGACGCTGGTGTAAGTGGGGTGCTTCGCCGGGGTGAACACGTCGACCGTCTTGACCATGCGTGAACGCTACCCGCTGCGGGACGGGACGCAGGCGGGATCTGCGACGCCTGCTGTTCCGCAGGGGATCGTTTAGCTGCCGGCCTCCGCGCACACTGTGACCATGACGTCAGCAGAAGTACTCAACGCGCGCCCGCGCGACGACGCGCAGATGGAGGCGCTGTTCAGCTCGGGGTGGCCGGCGTTCATCTCCGCCGACCGCCTCGCGGAGGAGCACCTGCCGCACGTGCGCCAGCGATTCACCCGGTTCGAGCTCGTGGTCCTCGATGACGAGGTGCCGGTCGCTGCGGGCTGGGCGGTGCCGATCCGGTGGGACGGCACCCGCGAGGGACTGCCCGCCGGGTACGGCGACTCCCTCCGCCGGGCGCTCGAAGAGGAGGACGAGGCGACGACCCTCGTCGTCTGCGCCGCGCAGGTGCACCCAGACCGCACCGGCGCCGGCCTCGCCGGGACGCTGCTCGGCGCGTTCCGCGACCTCAGCATCACCGTCGGCTACGAACACGTGATCGTGCCCCTGCGCCCGACGATGAAGCCGCGCTACCCGCTGACCCCGATCGACGTCTACGCGGGCTGGACCCGTGAGGACGGGCTGCCGCTGGACCCGTGGCTGCGCACACACGTGCGGATGGGCGCGAGCGTCCTCGACGTCGCCCCTCGGTCGCAGGTGATGACCGGCACCGTCACCCAGTGGGAGGAGTGGACCGGGATGGCCCTGCCGGCGTCGGGGGAGTACGTCATCCCCGGCGGCCTCTCGACGCTGCGCGTCGACCGCGACGCGGACGAGGGGATCTACGTGGAGCCGAACATCTGGGTGCAGCACCACTGAGCTGGCGGGTGCTGCTCTCGGCCGCGCCATGCGCGCAGCCGAGAGCAGGGCGGCACCGGAGCCCCTTGCCCGGTATGGCCGCTCGCGGCGTCAACGAAGTCCCCACTTCTCGACCGCACCGCACCATTAGACACGAAGTGCCAACGTTGGCGACGCCCCGTGCACCTGGTCGAGCGGTCTCTACTTGCGGTCGCGTCGCGCCTCGCGGCGCATGAGGATCACGAACCCCACGATCACGAACAGGACGACAAAGCCGACCGCGATGAAGGGCAGGTAGTTCAGGAAGAGAACCAGCAGGAACGCTGGCAGGTCGAGAGTCATCTAGGTCAGTTCACGAGCGCGGCTGGCGAGAGCGGAATGGCTACCTCTCAAGGGCAACGGATCCGAAGGACGGGTAATCGGGGCCTTCGTAATTCATGGCGGTGAGGGTTCTGAGCGCCGGCATGATGTGCGCTCCGGGTATTGCGATTTCCTGGTCCGGCTGTTCCGGGTCCAGGGGGCCGATGTCGAAGGAGTAGCCGGCAGTGTCGACCCAGGCGCCAGAGCTGTCCTGCTCCAGTGCACCCTCCTTGAGTTGCAGCCTCAGATCAGATGCGTCACCGGTCGAAAAGTCGGTAAGAATCGCCCAGGTCGATCCGTCCGCCCGGCGCTCGATCAGGACCGATCCTGTCGTCTCGGTCTGCTGACTGACGAAGTCGCCCCTCAGAGGGAGTTGCTGCTCGAATGCGCTGAGCTCAGGGCCATCGGACGCGGCCGGCCCCGGCGAGCCTGCCGAATCCACGCCTGATGATTCGACAGCAACTCTCGATGATTCGTCGCCGGCGGTCTCGTTTGCGGTGCAGCCGGACAGCACGACTACGCCGGCTATGGCGAGCGTGATTCCGATTCTGCTGATTCCCATGGCCCGATCCTGGCATGAGGGCGCCCCGGCCGTCAGGGCGCCGCTCCCTGTGCTGGAAGGGGATCTTCCGGTGCTCATGTCTCGTGCGGTCTGTTCAAGGTTGTCTGCACTCGCGGCGCGAGTGTGGCGGCGTCGGTCCATCTTTCAACCCCAGATCGCGCGGAGTATGGCAACCGCGTCGTCTAGGGAGACGTTCGCCGAAGCGGCGGAGTCCGCGAGGGCTCGTGCGCGTTCTACGACGAGTTGGGGCGCGCGTGATGCTCCTGGGGCGACGCGGGTGCCGGCGGCGGTGCGGGTGACGACGAGGCCGTCTTGCTCGAGGGTCTTGTAGGCCTTGGCAGCGGTGGCTTGGGCGACTCCGAAGTCGCGGGCCGTCTGGCGGACGGTCGGAAGGCGTTCGCCGTCACCGAGCTGTCCGGCTTGGATGGCTCCGCGGAATCGTTCGGTGATTTCCTCCGCGGTTTTGATCGTCAGCGTGGTCACTGTGTCACTCCGTCGAAGGGGATCGTCTCGATGAGCGGCCGACGTGCACGCCGGAGTGCGGCGGCGGAGCGGAGGGTGTCGGTCGCGACGCGGAGCAAGAGTGCGATGCCGATCCCCTGGCCGAGGAATCCGGCGTAGAGGAGAGGCTGCGCGAAGGCGCGGTAGGCGCTGCCGACGTAGATGAGGTTCCCGTCGGCGGTGGTCTGTCCCTCGACTCCGACAATGATCGTTCCGATATCTCCGGCGTGCATCCAGACAGCGCCGAGCGTCGTGATCAGCCCGCCGAGTAGAAGCAGGGTGAAGAGGCGAGCGGTGAGCTCTCGCTCCGGGCGCACGCTGGTGGCGGTCGATCGAGCGCGCAGGGGCCGGTTCGCGTCCGTGCGTAGTGCGAGCACGAGGGCGGCCACGGCGAGGACGAGGGTGATCAGGGTGGCGAGGTAGTTCGGCCAGCCGACGCCAGCGATGTAGCCGTAGTTCGCGTTGAAGGGCATGTAGATCGGCAGAGTGGTGTGCTCGGGCACGTTGCCGAGGAAGAACGCATCTGCCGGCGCGCTGGTGGCGATGACCGTCTGCCAGACCGACGTGAGCGCGAGCAGCGCCGCGATGACCGCGCCGACCCACAGCAGAGGCCGAGAAGCGAACTCGTTCCAGCGACGCTGAGGAGCGACCGCAGCTTCGCCCGGCGCCGGAAGGGGCTCGCGGCGCACCAAGAACATGGCGACCGTCACCACGAGGGCGGCGACGAGCAGCGGGGCGGGCCGGCGCCACCACCCCTCGAACCCGGTCGTGTCCGCCGGGGTGCTCACGTGAACGACGAACGCCACCACGATCACGAGGAGAGCGCCAGCCACTCCCGCCCAGGTCAGTGTCGACGTGCGACGTCCGCTGGTCGGCAGCGAGACGATCCGGCGCGGGTACACCCAGGACAACACGAAGCAGATGAGGCCGAACGTGACCGGAGCGGCGACGGCCGAGAGGAGTTGATACACCTCACGGGGAATGAGCAGTGACATGGGACCTCCACGGCAGACATCAGCGGCGACGACTTCGCCTTGTGCAAGGAAGTTAGCACAATGTTGTGCTAGGAAGAAAGATCAAGGTTGCACCCCTGCCACGCGCCCTGTGCTGCTCGGTCGCTGCTCGAGACGTCCCGTGAGGGGACGTTCGGATGGGGCCAGCTCCGCGGGGCTATGTCGTCGCTGTGATGACCAGAAACGGCCCCACCATCCGTCCCGTATGGGGGTCGTTCACCGGGATGGCCCGAGCTCGAGCGCAGCCCGCTTGCGGCGGGAACGGATCCTTCGGAGAACGATGCCGGTCACGAGGAATTCGAGCCCTGTCGGGATGGTGCCTGCGGTCAGAAGGACGGCGTGGAGCGCGAGGAGGAGGTGGTCGATGGAGGACAACCAGGTCATCGACAGAGGGCCGAGGACGTCCGTGATCAAGAAGGAGAACAGGGAGACGGCCAGTCCACACCAGGCGAGGCTCACTGCGGCAGGAATCAAGGCGAGCGAGACGCGGCGACGCGGATGTCTCCGGGCCACTATGTGAGCGGCGACAGCGGCGAGGGCGATCCACGTCCCGACGCCGATCGCACCGAACGCGATACCGAAAACTCCCTCAGACGGGTCCGAGTCGGTCACGCCCGTGGCGACCATGAAGCTGCTGAGCATCAGAATCAGGGCTGCTATTGCGGTGGCGAGTCCCACGCCGGACCAGGTGATGAGGGTGTCCAGTGAAGCTTCGGGTGCTGTAGTCGAGGTCGTCGGAGTTGCTGAGGCGGGAGTGCTAGTCACGATCGGGGGTCCTCGTTGGTAGCGGGAAGGACGTGGCTCATCGTGCAGTCACGGTGAGGTTCAGTTCTTCTCCTACGCGCAATATCTCGTTCGAGGGGAAGCGGAACGGGTTGAGGTAAAACAGGTCATCGTCCGTCATGCCGAATCGTGCCGCGACGTCCTCTGCGAGGTCGTCGCGAGCGACGCTGTATGACGTTGGTACTCCGTTCGTCGTTTTCGTCTCGCCACGTGCTGCTGCGCGCGGGCCGGTGTCCTGGGCGACGAGTGTGCTGCGCTGGGGCTCCACACTCCACTGGATGTCAGCGATGGCGATGATTTCCGTCGAGCAGTCCGGGTCGTTCTGCGGTCGGGTCGTGAGGACGAGCTGATCGATCGCTGTCGGGTCGCCGCGGAACTCGGCGAGGTTCCGCCACGCCTTGTAGGGCTTTCCCGACTCCGCGTCCGCGAGGCGCATCGGGAAATCAACGTTGAAACAGGTGGCACCCTCATCGATCGGATCCAGCGCCCCCATGACCGCGACGAAACCGGAAGAGGATTCTGTTGCGGCGGGGATCGCGAGCGCGTCTGACGCGAGGGCCAGCCGACCGTCTGCCGCACTCAAGCGAATGACGCCGGCCGTCCCATCGCTCCCCGCGAACGTTGCCACGCCAAGGTCGCCGGTGAGCGCAGCGTCGGAGCTGCCATCCGTGGGCGTAACCGGAGCCGGCGGCGTGGGCTGTGGCGTGCATCCCGTGATGACGATCAGGCATGCTGCGACTACGACCGTGCTTCGCGCCCTCGAGAATGTCCCCATCGGCTCAGGGTAAGCGGTCTCCTCACTCCTCTCTTGGTGGGCAGCGTTGGCGCCTTCTCCTGTAGCGCTAGGGATGATCGTCTACCGGGTGGGTTGGTTGAAGGATTCTCTGGCGTCGGTGATGGTGCTTCCGTCGCGGAGCGTGAGCGTGACGGTGAAGGTCGGCTCGGGTCCGCCGCGGCCTGACCCGTCTCCCTCTGTGAGGCCGGTTCCGGGCCACCAGGCGGCCCAGTGGCCGTCTGTGATCGTGGCGATGACGCTCGTGCCGTCGTCGGTGCGGATGGTGAGTCCGGTCACGTCCGAGCCGACGTCGCCGCTGGTGAAGACGGCGGGAGGGAGGTTCTCGCCGGCGAACTGGCTGATGCCTCCCTGCGTGTATTCGTCAGCGAGCGGCGTGAAGCCGCCCTCGCTTCCGGTGGAGCTGATGAGCGCCCTCCCGGCATTGCTCGTCCCTGCCGGAATCTCGATGAGGCACGCTCGCTGACTGGGCGTCGTGTAGGAGAGCATCACCCAGTCGCCGCGCCGTTCCCCGATCGCCGGCTGCCCGAGCTGCTCCGCATCACCTGACGCACACGCAGCACCGGCGACGGTCAGGTCGGACGCGCTGGCAACCTCCGCGGCCGACGTCCACGAGGCGTACGCGCGGGAGTCGACACCGGACGGCAGGACGGCGAGAGCGACCCCCAGCGCTGCGGCCGCGAGCCCGGCGGGAAGGACGAACTGCCATCCCCGAGGACGCCGAGCGGCGGGCTCCCGAGCGGCCACCGGATCGCTATGGAGGATCATCTGGAGCCGCGCTGCAGCGGCCTCGCGAGCCGGGCCGTCGAGCTCGTACTGGGCGGCCGGGTCGAGGTCTTTCGTGGCGAGGAGTTCGGGCGTGGTCATGATGCCTCCAAGGCGGGCGAGTCGGCGTGGTGCTGGTGCGAAGGGGGATCGAGTAGTGCCCGCAGTGCGGTGCGTGCTCGGTGAAGGCGCAGCCGGAAGGCGACGGCGGTGATGCCGAGCACTCCGGCCGCGGAGGGAGAGTCGAGTCCTTCCCAGGCCGTCAGCGCGATCGCTTCCTGGTGCTGCGGTTTGAGCTGCTGCCACGCCTGGTAGAGGTCGAGCCGGGTCGCGATCGCGTCCTCCGGTGACCGCGCGGCCGCGTCGGTGTGAGCGGCGACCCGGATCGCGAGCGCGGCGGTGCGCTGCTGACCGCGGAGGTCGTTGAGGAGGCAGTTCCGGGCGATGGTGAACAGCCAGGCACGCGCGGGCTCGTCCTCCGACGGCGCGGTGTCGTGTCGGCGCCAGGCGATCAGGAACGCCTCGTGCGCGAGGTCGGCGGCACGGTCGGGGTCAGTGCGACGCCTCAGGAATCGGACGACGCTGACGTACTCGCGCTCGTACAGCTCGGAGAAGCTCGCCTCGCGGGCGGACTGTGGTGGGCTCATACCTGGGACATGTCCCCAGCCGAGCTGCTGTTACAGATAATCGACCAGTTGATGTTCAGTCCCACTCCGGGACCTCGGCTACGGAACCGCTCGCGAATGATGAAGCCCGAGTTCGGCACGTCAGGCGCCGAGGGCGCCAGGCAGTTTCCTTTCGAGTCGCGCTGCTCGGCTCGCGGCGAGTCCGATCGCCAGCAGCACGCCGCACACGATGGGGAGCTGCAGTCCAGCCGGTAGCGCTGGGTACATCGGGAAGAGCACTGCTCCGAGCACCTCAATTCCGATCAGCAGGACAGGCAGACCGATGAGTACGAGCGTCGAAACCGCGGCGGCGACTCGCCCGCGCCAGGGGAGCGCTGTGAGCAGGCCGAGCGCTGCGATAGGCGCCGCTGTCGAGAGGCCGGGACCAAGCCACCCAGCGGACGCCGAAACGAAAGCGATGATCAGTTCCGCGGCAGAAGCCGCCAGTGCCATGCCGCGGGCGGCACCTGTTCGTCCGGCCACCGCGAGCCCGAGCGCGACAACGAAAGCGGCTCCCGCGAAGACGGAGGGATTGGTGAACGGTCCGATCGCGCCGGGATAGTTGATCCCCGGTGACCAGTTGACCGTGAAGTAGAAGATGAAGAACGCCGTGGCGAGAGCGAGCGGAATGATCGCGGCCGGCGATCGGCCAGCGTGCGAACGGAAGTGGTGACGCACCCCACCGACCATCAAAGTGACTTGCTGTCCGAGCGTGGGTCGGGACCGGCCTGCGTCGTCGGCTTCGTCCAACAGGATGCCGAGCAGCACCTCACCGTGCTCCGCCCTCCACACGGGCGGGTACCAGCGCAACGCGCGTCGGAAGCGGTCGGCTCGGTAAATGTCATCGTTCGTCGTCATGCCGTTCTCCAATCGGGGGCGTGGCCAGGTCGGATCGCTGCGGTGGGAACGAGGCCGAGGTTCGCCCGTGCTCGGCGCGCGCTGGCTTCCATGCGGTCGACCTCGACACCGAGCGCAGTACGGCCGGCGTCGGTCAGTCGGAAGTAGCGACGGACTCGACCGTTGATCCGCTCATCTCCGTCGGAGGAGATGAGCCCCTCTGAGTCGAGCCGTTCGAGTGCGGCGTATAGCGTCGTCACTCGAAGGCGCACGCGATCCTCGGACTGCTCCTCGATCTCCTGGAGGAGCGCGTAACCGTGGCGCCGACCTGTCGCCAACGTGGTCAAGATCCAGAACGTCGTCTCTCGCATCTCCCCGGCCATGATCCGAACCATACTCCAACGCTCGCACTATGAGTCACCCAGTGTCTCCACTGCACTCGTGCGCCAACACTCGGCGCTACATTCCGGGAATGACCAATCGCACGCTCGGCAACGCGTACACGGCCGTCCTTCTGATCGTGGGTGCGGCAACGACTTTCATCGGCGCGTTCACCTCAGGGTCAGTGTGCGCCACCGCCGCCGTCGCCTTCGGTGCAGCGGCGGTGACGGCGGGGCTCGTACTCATCGGTATCCGCTTGACGACCCCCACCCGTTAGTCGCGCGACGAGACGACTCGAGGAGCGGTCCCGTAAGGGGATCGTCTACCGGGCGGGTTGGTTGAAGGATTCTCTGGGATTGGATACTTGTTCTGGTCGACCCCTTCGGTGATCTGCCCTTGTTTCGCACACTTGACACAAACCCTCGCCCCTTTGTATCGTCTACTCAACACAAAGGGGACGGTCATGGGTAACTGGGGCTTCGCGGAGATCACGTTGGTCGTGATCGGTGTGCTCGTCGTGGCGAGCGTCGTCGCGGGAGGAGTGTCGCTGCTGACTCAACGTCGACAGCCGCCTGCCGTAGTGCGCGCTCATCGCGTCGGCGTCGTGCGGATGGTCACCTCGGTCGCCGCCGCGCTCGTCGCTTTCGCGGTCGCGGTGCTGATTCACATAGCGAATCCGCGCTTGGAGTCGGTGCCGTTCCTGCTCGGGCTGCTGCTCGCAGCGGCTGTAGGGCTCGGCGTGTTCAGTGTGATGCCCGTGCCCTCCATCGATGGAGCGATGAGGCGACGCACGGCGAGCGTGATGCCGAGACGACTTTCGGATTACTCCACGGTTCGACAACGCGCGACCTTCGCCACGATCGCCTCGATGACTGCGCTCATCGCACTCCTGAGTGGTCTGCTGTCGAAGCCGGCGGACGATGGTCGCTGGATCTGTCCGGTGATGTTCTCGGACCCCTGCCTCGCTGGAGGGCCGTTCCTGTTCCCGGGATGGCTCTTCGCAGCGCCGGCTCTTCCCCTGATCGGTCTGCTCGTCGTTGCCGTTCGGCACGCTCTGCGCCGCGTCGTCACCTCTCCCGCTACCGCTTGGCCCGAGCTCAGCGAAACAGATACCGCGTTGCGGCGCGGCGCGGTGCGGCTCGTTCTTCGTGTTGCCAACGCCTCACTCCTACTCACGATCACGGTCTTCCTGGGCTCGGCGGCGCTTCCGCTGATGAACGCACCTGTTCTCGAGACGGGCATGACGCCCGATTCGGCACAGCTCGCGGGGATCGTTGGACTGGTGCTCTTGGGTGTTGCCGGCGTCGTGTTCCTCGTCGGCATGGTGATGGCGGTACTGGCCGCCACGTCTCTGGCGCGCCTTCCTCGGGGTGCCGCTGACGTGTCGACGGTGATGGCGTGATGAGCATCGAGGTCGACGCTGACGATCCTCGACCGCCCTACGAGCAGATCCGCGCAGCGTTGGCGGCAGAAATCACGTCTGGCCGGTTGCAGGCAGGCCAGCGCCTCCCGACCGTTCGACAGATTGCGGGTGACCTCAGAGTGGCGGTCGGTACGGCAGCGCGCGCCTATCGGGAACTGGAAGAAGCGGGCCACGTCGAAACACGACGCTCCCAGGGCACCACAGTCAGACCCGGGCGAATCATCGCCATCGACGTCACCGCAGCTGTAGAAGCATTCGTTCGGGACGTGCGGCGAGATGACGTCGAGCTAGCGGACGTGCTCGCCGCCATAGAGAAGGCGTGGTCGACGAAGCGGTAACCACCAGGGGGCGGTCGTTCACCGTTCCGTATGGGGATCGTTCACCGAACGATCGATCGCCCTAGTGAAGCAGCTAGCTGCGCGGAGAGGTGTCCTTGTGCCAGTACGCGGCAACTGCCGAGGTTCGCCGCACTACTGCGTCCGCCGAGGCGGGCGCCGGCCACAGATACAGCGCGTACCGGTCAGGCGCCGGATGCTCTTCGTCGGCGACGTCTTGTCGCCGGCCCTCTTCCATGCCGGAAGCGCACCACCGGGCCCGATAGGCGGGCGCGGTGAGCTGGAACGACGCGGCGGGGTCCCCGGACCATCCGCTAAGCACCGCATCCGGTCCTTCGGGTTGGAAACTCGCCTCGACGATCTCCTCCCACAAGCCGAGCTCAGGCGCTGTGTCCAACGTGCTGACTCGAACCGGCACGTGCCCGGTGTGGATACCTGTCCTCATGAAGAGGGCGCCGGGCACACTCGCTCCGCACAGCCCATTCTCTTGTCCGTCGAACGCATCACGAGGATCCTGAACCGACGCAGCGCCGGTTGTGAGTTGCAGCTGGGAGTAGTGCGTCCACACGGTTCCATCGAAGACAACTGGCATGACAGCCATCCTCCTCGACATTCCCAACGTCGCGTCCCATACGGAGATCGCTAATCGGACGTCTTGCTCCTCACGCTCCGTCAGGGGAGACGGTGGCGGATATCCGCCGCGTCCGTTCGATGATCAGGATGTCGGTGACTCGGATGCCGAGCGCGGTGAAGAAGCCGGCGACCGCGTTCCAGTAGAGAGTCCACAGGATAAGGCCGCCGACTTCGTTCTGGTCGTCCCGGGGTGGAGCCCAGTCGGCGTTGGCGGCGCGGACCTGCCAGATCACAGCGAGGGCGATGCACAGCAGGCTGGCCCCGAGGCCGAAGGCGAAAAGGATCTTGCTCCCGGAGTTCGTGCAGCCGAATCTCCACAGCACGTTCCTGACAACGATGAGCGACACGGGGATCGCTCCGAACGAGAACGTCCACTGCTCCCACGTCACGAGATTGACCCCGTCTCGCAGCGAGCCGGATCGTCGGCAGGTGCCGTCGTCACTGTTCGGAGAGCGGGGGAGTGGTCGCGATCATTTCAGGGGAAGGTGTTTCGTAACCGCCGATGATGAGCGTGCTGGTGTCCGTCCAGCTCGGCTCGGAGTACGCGATCGGCTCGGGGCTTCCCGCGCCAGGTCTCGCGCTGGTGATCCCGATGGCCACCGCACCCACGGCGAGGAAGCCGGAGACCAGCGCTGCAACCGTCACGGTCAACACGGTGGTGCGAAGCGTCTGCATCGTGCTGCCCCTCGAGTAGGTCGAATGGTGGGGAGCGTACCAGCGCAGGCGCCGGCGACGCCGTGCTACCGGTCCCGTATGGGGATCCTCGAGCGGGCAGTAGCGAAGCGGTTCTCGTCTGAGACGATCGTGCCGGATCGGACACCACTGAGCATGAGCACGCCACCAGAAGCAGCAGCACCCGCGCGAAATGCTGCGGCGCGCACCGATGACGCCGGCCTGATGGACGGCGCGCGACGAGGCGACCGGGCGGCGTTCGGCCGGCTCTATGACCGGCACGCGGCGACGACCTATCGCTACGCCCTCAGCATCGTTCGCGCGCCCACCGACGCCGAAGATGTCGTGCAAGACGTGTTCCTCACCACGTGGACGCGGATCAACGATGTCGCGATCGTGGACGCATCCACCCTTCCGTGGCTGCTCACCACCGCCCGATTCACCGCGCTGAACCTCCTCCGAACCAAGACCCGTGCACGGAACCGCACCGAGAACGCAGACCTATCGCTGCACGCGGATCGACGCGGCACCCCTGACGAAGAAGTCGCAAGACGCCAGCTCGCCGCAGCGATCGAGGAAGCCGTCTCCGAGCTCTCCGACACCGATCAAGCGCTGTACTACCTGTGCATCGAGCAGGGCAGCAGCTACGCCGACGCCGCAAAAGCACTCGGCTCCACCCACGGCGCCATCCGCAACCGGCTCAGCCGGCTCCGGGCCGCGCTCCGCACCACCCTGCGCCCCTTCGAAAGGGAGAACTGATGACCCACGACCTCGGCCCCACCACGACACAGCTCACCAGGATGCGCGCCACCATCTTCACCGACATCGCTACTCGCCACCGCTCCACCAAGCGCCGCCGCCTCGTGGGGCTCGGCCTCGCGGCCGTCGTCGCGATCGGCACCAGCGCCGCCGCGATCGTCGTCACGCAGGCCAGCAATGACGAAGCCAACACGAGCTTCGACTGCTACTCCGTCGCCGACGTCCGAGCGGACCACACCACGAGCAGCCTCGTGGACGATGGCCGCAACGCGTTCAAGCTGCTTCCGTTGTCCAAGCGAGTGGACGCCGCTATCGAACGATGCGAAGCGAGTTGGAGCGCCGCCCCCGACGAGCCCTACCCGGGGAGCGGACCCATTGACGTACCCAACCCGATGGTCTGCGTCCTCGCGGACAACAGGCTCGGGGTCTTCCCGAACAGAGCGGGCCAGTCCACCGGCCCCTTCTGCGAAGGACTCGGCCTCTCAGCGCCGGCAGTCGCGGCGTCTGCCGACTGAGCCATCCCACAGAAGGCGTTACGTCCCGTAACAGGATCGCTGGCCGGGTACCTGGAAGGATCACCTCATGTTGCCGGATGCCGAGCTTGCCGTAGCGCTCGAGGATGTCGGGGTGCGGCAGCTTCTTCCGGTTCCGGAGTACGACTACCGGATCGACGACGTGCGGCTGGTCGCTGGTCTGCTCGACTTTCGGCTTGTGCAGGTCGGCGGTCACACGGCTCGGATCAGGATCGCGTTGCCGTCGTCGGGAAATGAT
>NZ_PSTP01000032.1:0-16064 GCF_002930935.1 Rathayibacter sp. AY1A2
CAAGATGACGAACGTCGTCGCGGTGCGCATTCCGCAGGGCGTGCTCGGGCGAGAGGTAGACCCGCTCGATGCCGTCGCGGCTGGAGGAGACCGCGACGGCATCGAGCGGGTCTACCTCTCGCCCGAGCACGCCCGGGTGAACGCGATGGCCGCGCGCTGGATGACCGAGGCGGGCATGCGCACCTGGCAGGACGCGGCCGGCAACCAGTGCGGCCGCTACGAGGGCGCGACTCCGGGACTCCCGGCGCTCCTGCTCGGCTCGCACCTCGACACGGTGCCCGACGCGGGCCGCTACGACGGGATCCTCGGCGTGATGCTCGCGATCGCCGTGGTGTCGCGCCTGCACGGGGCGGGCCGGCGCCTGCCGTTCGCCGTCGAGGTCGTCGCGTTCGGCGACGAGGAGGGCACCCGCTTCGGCACAGCGCTCCTCGGCTCCCGCGCCCTCGCCGGCACCTGGGACGAGCACTGGTGGGAGCTCGAGGACGCCGACGGGACGACGCTCGTCGAGGCGTTCCACGAGTTCGGGCTGGACCCCTCGCGCATCCGCACCGCCGCGCGCGACGCGCAGGACGTTCTCGCCTACCTCGAGGCGCATATCGAGCAGGGCCCCTACCTGGAGGAGGCGGACCGCGCCCTCGCCGTGGTCTCCTCGATCGCGGGCGCCCGCCGCTTCGCACTCACCCTCACCGGCAAGGCCGGGCACGCGGGCGGGGTCCCGCTCGACCGCCGCCGCGACGCGCTCACCGGGGCGGCCGAGGCCGTGCTCGCGGTGGAGCGCATCGCGCGGGAGCAGGGCGTGATCGCCACGGTCGGCCGGCTCGAGACCTTCCCGGGCGCGGTCAACGTCATCCCCGGCCGGGTCGAGTTCAGCCTCGACCTCCGCGCCGAGACCGACGCCCAGCGCGACGCGGCGTGGGACGCCATCGAGCACGCGATGTCGGAGTCGGCGTCGCGCCGCCGTCTCGCGCTGACGGTGGAGGAGACCCATTCGGCCCCCGCGGTCGTCGCCTCCACTCGGCTGCAGGACGTCGTGCGGGCGGGCATCCGCGCGACCGGGGACGCGGAGCCGATGGTGCTGTTCTCCAAGGCCGGCCACGACGCGATGGCGGTCGCCGACCTCGCCGAGTACGCGATGCTCTTCCTCCGCTGCGAGGGCGGCGTCAGCCACCACCCGGACGAGAACGTGACCGAGGCCGACGTCGCGACCGCGCTCGACGCGTTCGAGGCGGCCGTGCTGGCGCTCGCCGACGGGACGCCGACCGCGTGACCCCCGCCCCGGCCCCCTCGACGAGCATCGGTCACCGCATCGATGCCGGCTACGCCGCGCTGTCGCGGCAGGAGCAGCGGGCGGCCGACTTCATCCTCGACCACCTCGGCGACCTGGCCGTCTACACGGCGACCGAGCTCGCCCAGCACAGCGGAGTGTCCAAGGCCACGGTCTCGCGGCTGTTCCGCCGCCTGGGGTTCTCGAACTCGCAGGAGGTGCGCGAGCACGCCCGGGCGCTGCGGTCCTCCGGTGTGCCGGTCGGTCCCGCGCAGGGACAGGGGGATCCGCTCGCCGCGCACCTCGAGAGCGAGCGGGCGAACCTGGCCCGGCTGGCCGCCGCGTTCGGCGACGGGCGGCTGGAGGAGGCGGTGCGGCTGATCGCGGGAGCACGCGAGGTCGTCGTGATCGGACTGCGCAACAGCTACCCGGTGGCGCTGCACCTGCGCCAGCAGCTCGCGCAGGCGCGCGGACGCGTTCGGATCGCCCCGCAGCCCGGCCAGTCGCTCGGTGAGGAGCTCGAGGGGCTCGGAGCCGAGGACGTCGTGGTGCTGGTCGGCTTCCGCCGCCGCCCCGCCTCCTTCACGGCCCTGATCGGGACGCTCGCCGCGCGCGAGGTGCCCGTGGTGCTCCTCGCGGATCCGCCCGCCCGGCGCTACGCGGAGCACGCGGCGGTCTGGCTGGAGTGCCCGGTCGACAGCGGCACGGCGCTGGACAGCTACGCATCGGCGATGAGCGCGGTCGCGCTCGTGGCCTCCGGAGTGCTCGGGGCGTCGCCGAGGGAGTCGCGCGAGCGGATCGCCGGGATCAGCACGGCCTACGCGGAGCTCGCCGAGCTGGAGGACCGGCCGTGAGCGAGGCGGCGGAGCTGATCCGCGCGCACGCCAAGGACCCCGTCGGGCAGGCCGACCCGACTCCGGCCCTCGGCCGGGCCGAGCTGATCACCCCCACCTGCGGCGACCGGATCGAGCTGCGCGTCGACGGCGGCGCGGAGCAGGTGCGCCTCGCCTGGAGCGGGCGGGGGTGCGAGGTCTCGCGGGGATCCGCGTCGCTGCTCGCGGACGGTCTCGACGGGCTGCCGGCGTCGGACATGCGGGAGCGGATCGACGCGTTCCTCGCGGCGATGGCGCACCGGGAGGGTGCACTCGCAGGCGAGGAGCAGGCGCTGCTCGCGGTGGCGGGCAACCCCGTCCGCTCCGTCTGCGCGACGCTGGCCTGGCGGGCGCTGGCCGCCGCCCTCGACGACGCGGGCCTGGCGTGAACCGCTCAGTCCGGCCCGTCGCGGTCGGCTCCCGACCACAGATCGCCGCACTCCACCCCGCGCGCGCCCCTCGCGCGGAGCAGGTCGCGCGCGCCGGAGTCGCCGTGCACGCCCTCGAGGAGCTCCGGCCAGTGGTCCCGTCCCAGCAGCACCGGATGACCGGGCCGACCGCGGAAGACCGCGCGGGCGAGCACGTCCGGCGCGACCGGCGCCTCCGCGAGCAGCCGGGCCCCCACGCTGGGCGGCTCCTCGGGCAGGTCGACCAGGGCGACCAGCGCGGCGACGCCCTCGGCCGCGGCGAGACCCGCGCGGAGCGACGCCGAGAGGCCGCTCTCGCACTCCGCCGCGACGACCACGTCCGCGGACGGCGGCACCAGGAGGCGCGCCCGTCCGGCCTCCGCGCCCAGGACCACGAGCACCCGCTCGCAGCCCACCGCGCGGAGCCTCTCGACGGCTCGCTCCACCCAGGGAACTCCCGCCGCGTCGCACCGCAGCGCCTTCGGGCCGCCCGCCCGGCGCCCCGCACCCGCCGCGAGCACCAGCCCGACGAGGTCCCGACTCCCGACCAGATCCATCCGACCATCGTGCCGCAGGCCGAGCCCCTGCTCCGCCGGACGAAGGAGACCGCATGACCGACACCCGATCCGAGACCGCCCGCGACGTGCTGCTCGCGTGCCTCGCCGTCCCCCGCTGGGCCGACGAGGTCGCCTCCGGCGCGCCCTACCCGTCGGCCGACGCGCTCGCCGACGCGGCCGAGCGGGCCGCGCGCACGCTCACCGAGGAGGAGGTGGAGGCGGCGCTGGCCGACCACCCGCGGATCGGGGAGCGGCACGCGGGTGCGGGGCGCTCCTCCGCGTTCTCGGCCGCGGAGCAGGCGGCGAGCCGCACGGGCGACGAGGAGCTGACCCGGCGGCTGCTGGCCGGCAACCGCGCCTACGAGAAGCGGTTCGGGCGCGTGTTCCTCCTCCGCGCGGCCGGCCGCGACCGGGCCGAGGTCGTCGCGGAGCTGGAGCGGAGGCTCGGGCTCGACGACGAGACGGAGGCCCGCATCGTCGCGGAGCAGCTGCGGGAGATCACGGTGCTGCGCGTCCGCGGCCTCGACGACGGGCGCCTCGTCCGGGCGGAGGCCGCACGATGAGCGGGCACGCCAGCCGCGTCACCACCCACGTGCTCGACGCCGTCCGCGGCCGCCCCGCGCGCGGGGTCCCGGTGGCTCTCGACGCCCGTGTCGGCTCCGGCTGGGAGCGCCTCGCCGAGGCCCGCACCGACGACGACGGCCGCGTGGCGGCCTTCGGGCCGGAGCGCCTGGCCGCCGGGGTGCACCGGGTCGTCTTCGACACCGGCGCCTGGTTCGCCGCCTCGGGCACCGAGTCGTTCTACCCCGAGGTCGTCGTCGCCTTCCGCCTCGACGACGAGGAGGCGCACTTCCACATCCCGCTCCTGCTCAGTCCCTTCGCCTACTCGACCTACCGGGGCAGCTGATGCAGCTGCAGGACGTCCTCGACGCGCCGCAGCTGCGGCTGCGCGTGCTGGTCGCCGGCGACGGGGCGCTCGCGCGGCCGGTCGACGGCATCTTCACGACCGATCTTCTCGATCCGCGCCGCTACATCTCGCGCGACCAGCTGGTGCTGACCGGTCTGGTCTGGCGTCGGGACGCCCAGGACAGCGCGGCCTTCGTCGCCGCGGTCGCGGACTCGGGTGCCAGCGCTCTGCTCGCCGGCGAGGGGCTGCTGGGCTTCGTTCCGGACGACCTCGTCGTCGCCTGCCGCGAGCACGACGTCCCGCTGATCGCCGTGCCGGCCGATGTGTCGTTCGGCGCGATCACGGCGCACCTGTCGAACGCTCTCGCCGGCGACCGCGTGGCCCGGCTGACGGCCGCCCTCGCCCGCCAGCGGGAGCTGCTGACGGAGGTCTACCGGGGGCAGCAGCTCGACGAGCTCGTCACGCGCACCTCGCGCGAGCTCGGACTCCCCGTGTCGGTGCTGACCGCCACCGGCCGGACCGCGGCCTCCGCCTCGCCCCTGGGGCTGGGGGAGATCGAGCGGGTCGTGCACGCGGCGCTCACGGCCCGGCGCAGCCCGGTCGTGGTCGCGGACGCCCGCGGCGGCGCCCTGTCGGTCCTCACCGTCGCCGGAGCGGGCGAGCACCGCGCCACCTCCTGGCTGGTCGTCGTCGGGGGAGACTGGAACGACTGGCCCGCCGCGGTACTCGACGCCGTGACGGAGCTCGCCGGAGTCGTGGGGGTCTACCGGCTGCAGCGGGAGGCGGCGCTCTCGGCCGACTCCGCTCTCGCCGACCGCCTGCTCGAGCTCGTGGAGGAGGACAGCGAGCAGCCCGAGGCCGCGGTGTACCTGCGGCAGCTCGGACTCGGCGGCGCCGGGCGGTGCGCCGTGGTCGCCGCCGAGTTCGAGGGCGACGCGCCCCCGGACCTGGCGCGCCGTGTCCTGGTCGACGCCGCCGCGCACCTGGGCCGCGCCGTGGTCGGACGCGACGCCGAGGGCTGCGCGGTGGCTGTGCTGCCCACCGAGGCGACCGATGCGATCCCCACCGGCGCGGATCCGCTCGCCGTCGTCACCTCGGCGCTGCGACGAGCGGGAGCCGCGTGGCCGGGCGCCGTGCTGCGCGTCGGGACGAGCGCCGCGACTCCGCTGCCCGCGCTCGGCGGCGCCCTCCGCTCGGCACGCTACGGGATGCTGCTGCCGGGCTCTCCGGGCGACGACGCTCCGGTGCGGGTCAGCGACTCCGGGGAGGTCACCTCCGCCGTGCAGCTGCTGAGCGCGGTCCCCGACCACCTGCGCTCAGTGTTCGTCGAGCTGGTGCTCGGGCGGCTCGTCGAGCACGACGCGCGCTACGGCTCGCAGCTGGTCGCCACGCTCGCGGCGTTCCTCGACTGCGGCGGCTCGTGGGTGCGCACGGCGGAGCAGACGCACCTGCACCTGAACACGGTGCGGTACCGCATCGCGAGGGTGGAGGAGCTGACGCAGCGCGACCTGTCGGACACCGCGGACCGCGCCGACCTGTTCCTGGCGCTGCGCCTGCGCTGACGGCCGGGTGCGCGCGGTCCGCACCGCGCCGCCCGGGCCGGCCCCGTCACTCCGGAGGCGCGATCCGCCTGCCCCGGACGTGCACCGCGGCGATCGCCGGCTCGCGCAGGGTCATCAGCAGGGCGAAGAGCAGCTGGGCCGTCGCCTCCTCCTCGTCGTCCGCGCGGATCCCGTGGGCGAGGACGTCGGCGAGCGGCTCCCACCGGTCGGGCTCGATGCGGAGGAAGTCCGCGTCCTTCCCGGGGTCGAGGCTGCCGAACCGGTCCTCCTGGTCGAGCGCCCGCGCGCCGGCGAGCGTCGCCGTGAACAGGAGCTCGGCCGGATGCAGGGCGACGGCCGCGTCGCCGGGCTCCGAGAGGTGCACCTTGAAGGCGTCGTTCGCCACTCGCGCCAGCAGCCACTCGTCGCCCGCGCCCACGTCCGAGCCGAGGGCGACGGTGACCCCCGAGGCGACGGTCCGGCGCCAGGGCATGGTGCCGGAGCCGAGGAACTGCTGCGAGGTCGGGCAGTGGGCGATCGAGGTGCCGGTCTCCTCCATCCGGTGCAGCTCCGCGTCCTGGCAGTGCACGGCGTGGGCGAGGATCGTGCGCGGCCCGAGGAGGGAGGAGCCGCCGCGCGCCGAGCCGGGCAGGAAGAGCCCGTCGTAGGTGTCGAGGTAGCTGCGGGTGCCGTACGAGCCGAGCACGGCGGCGATCTCGCCGTCGCCGGGCCGGTCGTTCTCGTTGAGGTGGCTGTGCACGTAGACGCCGCGTCCGCGGACGTCGTCGTAGAGGTCGCCGAGCGCTCCGAGGGTCCGGGGAGTGACGGACAGCGAGAACCGCGGGACGAGCGCGACCTGCAGGAGCTGGTCCCTCCCGTGCCAGCGGTCGATCTCTTCCGACGCGAGCGTCAGCGCCTCCTCCTCCGAGGTGATCAGGGGCGCCGCCGAGGCCGGGCCCGTGGTCTGGATCCCGCGCCCCGACACGATCCGCAGCCCCGCCTCGCGGCTGCGCTCGAAGAGGGCGTCCTGCGCGGCCGGGAACGCGGAGCCGAAGACCATCGCGGCGGTCGTGCCCGCGGCCACCCGCCGCCGGGTGAAGGCGCGCGCGACGACGTCGGCGAACTCCGGGTCGGCGAGCCGCGCCTCCGCCGGGAACACCGTCCGGTCGAGCCACTCGAGCAGCTGGCCGCCGCCGAAGCCGTCGGTCGAGAACGTCTGGGGGAAGTGCACGTGCGCGTCGACGAAGCCGGGCAGCAGGATCGACGCGGCGTCGCCGGAGACCGGCAGGAGCGCGAAGCGGTCCGGCAGCTCGCGGTACGGACCGACCCAGGCGATCGTGCCGTCCTCGTCCACGGCGAGAGCGCCGTCCGGGATCGACACCAGCGACTCCCGCGCGGTCGTGAGCGTCGCACCCCCGGCGACGTGCAGCACGTGCCCCCGGTGGACGCCCCCGGCGCCGGTCACACCAGGCCCGTGTAGGCGGTCCAGGCGGATCCCGCGGGCGGCGCGTCGTCGCGGGTGACGCTCGCCTGGATCAGCCCGTAGGGGCGGTCGGCGGCGTGGAAGACCTCGTTGTCGTTCTCGACGCCGAAGGGCGACAGGTCGTAGACGAAGTGGTGCTTGTTCGGCGCGGAGAGACGGATCTCGACGATCTGCGGGTACTCCTCCAGGACCGCCTTCCCCATCTCGAAGAGCGTCTGCTGGAGGGCGAGGGAGTGCACGGTCGCGAAGCGGCTCGTCATGAGCGCCTTGACGCCCGCGTAGACCGCCTCCCAGTCCATCGCCGCGATCTCGTCCTCGCTCAGGGCGAAGCGCCACTTCGCGACCAGCGAGGTCGCCATCACCCGGTCGTTCGTCGGCTGGAGGACCGTGTACGGGTCGGTGAGGAAGCCGTGGAACTCGCTCCCCGTGGACTTCAGGATCGTGAGGTCCTTGAAGCCGCCGGTGATCCAGATCCGCCGCTCGTCGCCCGAGCCCTCGACCGTGACCGACGCGATCCGCGTCTCCTGGCCCTTCCGGACCCAGGTGTGGTCGTGCTCGCGCCCGTCCACCAGCACGCGCTCCCAGGCGAACTCCTCGATCTCGATGCGGGCGCCGTGGACGGGCTCGTAGCCGTCGACGAAGTGGCGGGCCAGCTCGAGGCCGTAGGGCTCGATCGAGCGCAGGCCCTTCTCCTTGGCGAAGGCGTACGCCGTCTGCTTCTGCGTGTCCGTGGGCAGGACGGCCGACTGGTCGCCCTCTCGGTGCGCGGCCTCGAAGTCGCCGCGGAGGGCCGTGGAGACGTTGACGTCGTGGATCTCGTGCCGCGGGGTCTCGCGGTAGATCCGCACGACGCGGTTCTCGGCCTTCCCGTACTGGTGGTCCCCGAGGATGATCGACATGTCCGCTCCTGTCCGTTCCGTGCGGCCGGGCCCGGTCACGCGGTGGTGACCGTCCTGCTCGCGGCTCCTGCGAGCCCGTCTGCCAGCCTCGCGCCTGCCGGCGGCTCCGCGCACCGGCGGAGCATCCCGAGGAGCCGCCGCCGGGACTCCGAGTCTTGTGCGATCCGCCCGCTCCGCGGCTCCGACCCGCCTCCGTTCACACGCTCGAAACCTGCCGATGACACGGCGGCGCTCGGCGTGAGCGGTCGAGCTCCCCGAGGTGTCGTCAGGGAGGCGGGGGATCGGCGGGTCGAGGTCAGGGGCGGGTGAGGAGGCGCCCGGCGGGCGGGACCGTCGCGGCGGTGACTCGGCGGCCGCCCACCCAGGTGGCGGCGACGGCGCCGCGGAGGACGCGGCCCTCGTAGGCCGAGACGGGGTTCCGGTGCGAGAGGGCGTCGACGTCCACGCGCCACTGCGCCTCCGGGTCGAACGCGACCAGGTCGGCGTCGGACCCCGCGTGCAGCAGGCCCTTCTGGCCGAGCCCGGCGAACGCGGCGGTCGCCGTGGACATCCAGGCGACGACCTGCTCGAGCGGGATGCCCCGCTCGCGGGCCCCGGTCCAGACCGCGCGGAAGCTCAGCTCGAGTCCCGAGATCCCGCCCCAGGCGACGCCGAAGTCGCCGCCGGCGGGGAGCTTCAGCTCGGCGGTGGCGGGGGAGTGGTCCGAGGCGATGATGTCGATCGTCCCGTCGAGCAGCCCCTTCCAGAGCAGCTCGCGGTTGCGCTCGTCGCGGATCGGCGGGCAGCACTTGAACTGCGTGCCGCCGTCGGGGATCGAGCCGGCGTCGAAGGTGAGGTAGTGCGGGCAGGTCTCGGCGGTGATCGGCAGCCCCTCGGCCTTGGCCTCGCGCAGGAGCGGCAGCGCGTCGGCGGAGGAGAGGTGCAGGATGTGCGCGCGGCAGCCGGTCTCGCGGACGGCCTCGATCACGTGCAGGATCGCGCTGCGCTCGGAGGCGGGCGGGCGGGAGTCGACGAACGCGCCGTAGGAGGCGCCGGGCTCCAGCGCGCTCGCCTCCAGCTCGGCCGGGTCCTCGGCGTGCACGATCAGCAGTCCGTCGAAGGCGGCGATCTCGCGCATCGCCTCGACGAGCTGCTCCCGGCTCAGGTGCGGGAACTCGTCCACGCCGCTCGGCGAGAGGAAGCACTTGAAGCCGAAGACGCCCGCGTCGTGGAGCTCGCGCAGCGTGCCGAGGTTCGAGGGGATCGCCCCGCCCCAGAAGCCGACGTCCACCTGCGCCTGCGGCCCGGCGGCCGCGCGCTTGGCCTCGAGCCCCGCCACCGTGGTGGTCGGCGGGATCGAGTTCAGCGGCATGTCGATGATCGTGGTGACGCCCCCGGCGGCGGCCGCGCGGGTGGCGGAGGCGAAGCCCTCCCATTCCGTGCGGCCCGGTTCGTTGACGTGCACGTGGGTGTCGACGATCCCCGGGATCAGGACCTGGCCCTCGGGGAGGACGATCTCCTCCGTGGTCCGCCAGGGGGCGTCCCGCTCGCCGACCGCGACGATCAGGCCCTCGGCGATCGCGATGCTGGCCGGACGCCGGCCGTTCTCGGTCAGCACGTCGGAGGCGCGGATCACGAGGTCGAGGAAGGGAGCGTCGTCAGGCATGGATCGACCCTATACTCGGCATGTTTCCTGCGTGTGAGCGCCCGTCGGCGGCTCCGCCCGGCCTCCCCGCAGCCCCGGCGCCGTCGCCTCCCGTCCGAGAAGAGGAGGCCGTCGTGCTCGACATCGCCGACCCCCTGCTCGAGCGCGTCGAGGCGGGCGGGAGCGTCGCGGTCGTCACGGTCACGCACGTCTTCGGCTCGGCTCCCCGCGCTCTCGGGTCCTCGATGGCGGTGGACGCGGAGGGGCGCGCGATCGGCTCGATCTCCGGCGGCTGCGTCGAGGCGCAGGCGTACGCGCTGGCACAGGAGGTGCTCGGCACCTCGGGCAGCGCGTCCGAGCACTTCGGCTTCGACGACGAGGCGGCCTTCGCCGCGGGCCTGTCCTGCGGGGGGCAGCTGCGCGTGTTCGGCCAGGTCGTCGACTCCGGCTGCACCGCGGTCCTCGCCGAGCTGCGCGCCGCCCGCGCCGGCCGCTCGGCCGCGCTGGCGATCGTCGTCGGCGGCCCGGAGGAGCTGGTCGGCCTCGTGCTCACCGGAGCGACGCGCCTTCAGGACGTCGTCGGCCCGCACCTGGACGAGGACACCGCCCGCCGCATCCTCGCCGAGCGCGAGGCGCGCCTGGCCTCCGGCCGCTCGGCCACGGTCGAGACCGCCTGCCGGGGCGCCGAGCTCGAGGTCGCCTACGTCGTGCACGCGGAGCGGCCGCGCCTGCTGATCTACGGCGCCGTCGACTTCTCCGCCGCGCTCTGCTCCGCAGGCTCCCTGCTCGGCTACCGCGTGACCGTCTGCGACGCGCGTCCGGTGTTCGCGACCGCCGAGCGCTTCCCGGGCGCGGACGAGGTCCTCGTCGAGTGGCCGTCCGACCACCTCGCCCGCGCCGAGGTCGACTCGCGCACCGTGATCGCGGTGCTCACGCACGACGAGAAGTTCGACATCCCGCTGCTCGAGACCGCGCTCGCGCTCCCGGTCGCCTACGTCGGCGCGATGGGATCGCGGCGCACCCACGAGCGGCGGCTGCGGCTGCTGCGCGAGGCGGGAGTGACGGAGGAGGCGCTCGCCCGCCTGCACTCGCCGATCGGCCTGGACATCGGCGCGTCGACGCCGGAGGAGACGGCCGTGTCGATCCTCGCGGAGGTCCTCGCCGCGCGCACGGGGACGTCCGGGGAGCCGCTCGCGGGGCGCTCGGGCCCGATCCACGCGGCGCGCTGAGCCGCACGTCCTTCCCTGACCACGCGCCGTCGTGATCGCGCCGGCCTGATCGCACTCCGGCGGGAAACGGCCGCGAAACACCGCGCTGCCATGCTCGGGGCATGCAGCGCCACGTCCTCACCGGAGCCCACGTCGCCACCGTCGACGCGCACGGGACCGAGCACCCCGTCGGCCACGTCGTCGTCGACGACTCCCGCATCGTCGCCGTCGGGGCCGGCGACCCTCCGGCATGGGCCCTCGACGGACGGTCGCCGACGGGTCTGCCGGCGCAGGAGGCGATCACGCTCACGCGGGTCGACGGCCGAGGCCACCTGCTCACCCCCGGGCTCGTCAACACGCACCACCACCTCTACCAGTGGCTCACCCGCGGCTGGGCGCAGGACTCGATCCTCTTCGACTGGCTGGTCGCGCTCTACCCCGCCTGGTCCCGCATCGACGCCGACCTGACCCGCTCCGCCGCCCTCGGCGCGATGGGCGTCCTCGCCCGGTCCGGCTGCAGCACCGTCGCCGACCACCACTACGTCTTCCCGCGGGGCTCCGGCGACATCGTCGGCGGCATCGTCGACGCGGCCGGCACCCTCGGCCTCCGGCTGCACGCGACCCGCGGGTCGATGGACCTCGGCGAGTCCCGGGGCGGCCTCCCGCCGGACTTCGCCGTCGAGACCACGGCGGCCGCGCTCCAGGCCAGTGGAGAGGCGGTCCAGCGGTACCACGACGCCTCCGCCGACGCGATGGTGCGGGTCGCGATCGCCCCGTGCTCGCCCTTCTCTGTGACCACCGACCTGCTGCGCGAGTCGGCCGTCCTCGCCCGTCAGCTCGGGGTCCGGCTGCACACCCACGGCTCCGAGACCGTGGAGGAGGACGCCTACACGCGGGAGGCGTTCGGCCTCTCGCCCACCGACCACCTGGAGTCGCTCGGCTGGCTCGGCGACGACGTCTGGATGGCGCACTGCGTCCACCTCGACGCCGACGCGATCGCGAAGTTCGCGGCCACGGGCACCGGAGTCGCGCACTGCCCGTCCTCGAACGGCCGGCTCGCGGCGGGCATCGCGCCGATCCCGCAGCTGCTGGCTGCGGGAGCCCCGGTCGGCCTCGGCGTGGACGGCGCGGCGTCGAACGAGTCCGGTCAGCTCGGCTCCGAGATCCGCGCCGCGGTGCTGATGAACCGCCTGCGCGCCGGCGCCGACCGGATGAGCGCCCGGCAGGCGCTCTCGGTCGCCACCATCGGCGGGGCCCGGGTGCTCGGCCGGCAGGACGAGATCGGCTCGATCGAGGTCGGCAAGCTCGCCGACCTCGCGCTCTGGCGGATCGACGGGATCGAGCACGCGGGCATCGCGGACCCGGTCGCGGCTCTCGCGCTCGGAGCGCAGCCCCCGCTGAGCCTGCTCCTGGTGCAGGGTCGCCCGACGGTGCGGGAGGGACGGCTGGTGAACGCGGACGAGGACGCGATCGCCCGCGAGGTCGCCCGGGCGAGCACGGAGCTGGCGTCGCGCGTCTGAGCTGCGGCAGCCGATCGGCGCTCAGCCCGTCGTCGTTCAACCGGGCGGCGCCTCCGCCTCGACGGACGCGACCGGGGCGGCGTCCGGGTGCAGGAGCCGCCAGATCCGGTCGCGGGAGAGCGGCAGCTCGGTCGGCCGCACGCCGATCGCGTCGCGGACGGCGTTGGCGAGTGCGGGGGCGACCGGGTTGTAGGGCGCCTCGCTCATCGACTTCGCGCCGAACGGCCCGAGCTCGTCGGCGGTGTCCGCGAAGAGCACCTCGGTCTCGGGCACGTCCGCCATCTGCGGGATGTGGTAGTTCCGGAGGATCGCCGTGGTCACGGTGCCCTCGCCGTCGAGGATCACCTCCTCGTACAGCGCCGAGCCGATCGCCTGCGCCACTCCGCCCTCGACCTGCCCGCGGCACTGCGCCGGGTTGATCACGAAGCCGGCGTCGGCCGCCTGGACCGACTGCAGGATCCGCACCTCGCCCGTCGGCTCGTGCACCGCGACGCGGAAGCCCTGGACGTTGAACGCGAGCGAGCGCTGAGCGCCGTCCTCGCTCCCGGTCGCGGTGACCGGTCCGCCGGCCGCACGGACCAGATCGGCGAACGCGACCCGGGTGCCGTCCGGAGCGAGCAGGCCTTCGTCGTCGGGCTCGAAGGTCTCGTCGTGCCCGGTCAGCCGCTTGGCGAGCGCCTGCAGCTCGGCGAGGAGGCGCGTCGCGGCCGAGTGGACGGCCTTGCCCGCGACCACCGTGCCGGCGCTGCCGAACGCTCCGGTGTCGTAGCGGGCCGCGTCCGTGTCGGACTGGCGGATCCGCACCCGGTCGGCCGAGGCGCGGAAGGCGCTCGCGACCAGCTGCGTGTGCACGGTGGTCGTCCCGTTGCCGAACTCGGCCGTGCCGACGCCGATGGTCAGCACGCCCGCGGCGTCGACGGTGACGGTCGCCTCCGAGAAGTGGCCCCGCGGTGGGATGGTGGCGATCATCGCCAGTGCCGTGCCCTGCCCTGTCCGCCACCCCGGTCCGTCGGGGGCGGGGGAGCCGCCGCCGCCGGCCAGGGCCGCCTCGGTGAGGTCGAGGCACTGGTCGAGCCCGTAGGAGGCGAAGCCGATGTCGTCGCCCTCGACGTGCGTGACCACCAGCGGCTCGCCCGGGCGCACCGCGTTGATCCGCCGCAGCTCGAACGGGTCGATCCCGAGCTCGCGGGCGAGATCGTCCATCGCCGACTCGATGCCGAAGACCACCTGCCCGAGGCCGTAGCCGCGGAACGCCCCCGAGGGGAGGTTGTTCGTGTAGACGGCCTGCGCGTCGACGCGCTTGCTGGGCGCGCTGTAGACGGCGACCGACTCCGAGGTGCCGTGGAACATCACGCCGGGTCCGTGGTTGCCGTAGGCGCCGGTGTCCGAGAGCACCTCCACGGCGAGGGCGGTCAGCCGTCCGTCGCGCCGGGCGCCGAGCGTGACGCCGACCCGCATCGGGTGTCGGCAGGGGGCCATCGTGAACTCGTCGCTCCGGGTGAACTCGAACTGCACGGGCCGGCCGGTGGCGAGCACGGCGAGGGCGACGACGTCCTCCGTCAGGATCTCCTGCTTGCCGCCGAAGCCGCCGCCCACCCGTGCCGTGAAGACGCGGACGGTCGACGGATCGCGGTCGAACAGGCGCGCGATCTCGTCGCGCACGAGGAAGGGCACCTGCGTCGAGGTCCGCAGCACCAGCTCTCCGCCCTCGAGCCAGCCGATGGTGCCGTGGGTCTCGAGCGCCGTGTGCGCGACCCGGGAGGTCGAGTACCGGCCCTCGACGACCACGTCGGCCTCCGCGAGTCCGGCGGCCACGTCCCCGTACTCTCCGTGGAGCTCCGCGACGACGTTCGCCTCCGGCCGGGCGATGCGCGAGGCGATCGGATCCTTGTCGGCGTGCAGGAGCGGCGCGCCGGGGGAGCGCGCCTCCTCCGGGTCGAAGACGGCGGGCAGCACCTCGTAGTCGACCTCGACGGCGCGGCAGGCCGCCTCCGCCTCGGCCACCGACTCCGCGACCACCACGGCCACGCGCTGCCCGCGGAACCGGACGACGGTGTCGAGCATGCGGGTGTCGTCCGGGTCGTCGAGCCGGGACTCGTGGCGGGCGGTCGAGTAGAGGACGTCCGGGACGTCCTCGGCGGTCAGGACCGCGACGACGCCCCGCATCGCGCGGGCGGCGGCCGTGTCGATCGAGCGGATGCGCGCGTGGGCGTGCGGGCTCTGGACGACCTTCAGGTGCAGCAGGCCGGCCACGGCGACGTCGAGGGTGAACGGCTCGCGGCCCTGGACGATCCGCCGGCCGGCGGGCGCGCCGAGCGAGCGGCCGACCCGGGACTCCTCGGCCGACGGGCGACCGGTGCGGCGGACGGGCGTGAGACCCGACGGCGGGGCCGCGTGCCGTCCGCGGGCCGGGGCCTCCGTGCGATCCGCTCCGGACGGCTCGGCCGCGTGCGCGCCGTGCCCGGACGCGCAGGCGCCCGTCACGGCCTCGCGGATGGGGCGGTAGCCCGTGCACCGGCAGAGGTTGCCCTTCATCAGCCGCGGCACGTCCTCGGCGCGGACTCCGTCGAGCGCCGTGGCCGTGACCACCATGCCGGCCGTGCAGAAGCCGCACTGGAACGCGCCGGCCTCGACGAACGCCTCCTGCACCGCGCTCGGCTCCTCGGGCGTGCCGAGGCCGGCCGCTGTCGTCACCTCGCGCCCCTCGACGCGGTGGGCGGGGTAGAGGCAGGAGTGGAACGGCGTCCCGTCGACGAGGACGGAGCAGGCGCCGCAGTCACCGGCGTCGCACCCCTTCTTCACCTCGAAGTGCTCGTGGTCGCGGAGGAGGGTGCGCAGCACCTGGCCGGGGCGGGGGGAGGCGTCGACCGGCTCCCCGTTGACGGTGAACCTCATCGGGCGCCTCCGGTCAGCTCGGTGCGGATCTCCTCGGCGAGCACGCGGACGACGGCGTGGCGCCAGTCGGCGGCTCCGTGCGGGTCGGTGAACCAGGTCGCGACGCCGTCGACGGCCGCGGCGAGCTCGGCCGAGGAGGGAACGGCGGCGAAGCGGAGCCGCTCCGGCCGGACGGTCGCCGCGGTGATCGTGAGCACGAACGCGCCGTCGGTGTCGAGGCGGCCGATGACGACGGCGCCGGAGCGTCCGAGAGGGGAGAGCGCCGTCTTGCGGAACGCGGTGCGCGCCCGGAGGGAGGAGAGCGGGAACTCGATCGAGCGGATGACGTCGTCCCGGGCCAGGGAAGTGGTCATGTCGCCGGTCACGAGCTCGGCGACCGGCACGGCGACGTCCGAGCCGTCGGCCCGCCAGACGAGGGCGGTGGCGTCGAGCGCGGCGGCGAGGCTGATCATCGGTCCTGCGGGCAGGGCGTTGGCGATGTTGCCGCCGACAGTGGCGACGTTCCAGATCTTGAAGGAGCCCAGCAGTGCCGTGCAGCACTGGAAGAAGAGCGGATGGGCGGTGTCGCCCGCGTCGGGCATCGAGGCGAGCTCGCTGAGCGTGCAGGTCGCCGCGATCGAGAGCCCGGCGTCCGTGCGCACGATCGGCTCCCACGCGAATCCCTGCAGGTCGAGGAGCTCGTCGAGGTGGTCGTGGGGGAGGGAGAACACCCAGGAGCCGCCTCCGATGACCGCTGAGCGCGGCCCGCGGCCGGCCAGCTCGGAGCGCTCGCGCACCACCCGGACGCGCTGGATCGTGTTCAGGTCCATGCCGCGCCTCCGTCCCGCGCCCGTCGGGCGTCTCCCCCCAGTGAACCCCACCCGTGTGACGCCCGTGTTTCCCCACCC
>NZ_PSTP01000033.1:0-15733 GCF_002930935.1 Rathayibacter sp. AY1A2
CCCCCTGCCCCGCCCCGTCTCTTCCGCCCGTCTCTTCCGCCCGTCCAGTCCCGTCCCGTCCCAGGAGGACCGATGCCGTCCCGCTCCGCCCGCACCACCGGGATCGTCCTCGCCGCCCTCGGACTCGTCGCCGTCGTCCTCGCGATCGTGCTCCTCGTCCGGCCCGCCGGCGGGGGAGCGCCCGGCGCAGCCACGGCGTCCGCGGGCCCGTCCTCGGCGCCGTCCGGGACCGCTCCGGCGACGTCCGCCGCTCCCGGCTCCGCGGAGGCGGCCGACGGCGCCGCCGCCCCCGCGCCGACGGCCTCCGCCGCTCCGTCCGACACCGAGTCGGGCACCGCATCCGACGCTCCTCCCGTGATCGTCTCCTTCGCCTCCACCCCCGCCTCCGTCGACTGCGAGGGCGACCGCACCGCCTCCGTCCCGCTCGCCCTGTCGTGGGAGACGAGCGGAGGCGCCACCGCCCGCCTGGCCGTCGGCACCACCGACGCGAGCGCGGGCGAGCCCGTCGACCTCGCGGCGTCCGGCTACACCGCCACCGCCGACTGCCGCGACTCCGAGACCCTGATCACCCTCGCCGTCCTCGCTCCCGACGGCACCACCGCCCAGCGCACCCTCGTCGTCCCCGCCTCCTGAACCGCTCCGCCCACGCGGAGGCGGTCACGGAGGCGTCGAGCGGCCCCGGCACGGCAGAATGGGACACGATGACCTCCACACCCCCTCCGCTCGGCCTGCTCCTCGACGTCGACGGGCCCATCGCGAGCCCCGTCACGCGCACGATCTCGATCCCCGAGATCGCCGACGACCTCGTCACCCTGGCCAACGCCGGCATCCCCATCGTGTTCAACACGGGCCGCTCCGACGCGTTCCTGCGCGAGCGGGTCCTGCCCGCGCTCCTCGAGCGCGGCGTCTCGGCCGAGGCCCGCATCGTCTGCGTCTGCGAGAAGGGCGCCGTCTGGTTCACCGTCGACTACCGCGGCACCTCGGAGCCGATCGTCGACGAGTCGCTCGCGATCCCCGAGCCGGTGGCCCGCGACCTCGAGCGGATGATCCGCTCCGACTACGACGACCTGGTCTTCTTCGACGAGACCAAGCGCTCGATGGTGTCCGCCGAGCAGCTGGTCGACCTGCCGAGCGAGGACTACCTCGAGCGCCAGCTCGTCTTCGATGCCGACGCCCTGCAGATCATGACCGCCGCGGGCCTGGGAGTCGAGCGCCGCGGCATCCGGTACCCGAACGAGGAGGGGACGGTCGACTTCCGCATCGACCCGACCGTCATCTCGACCGACATCGAGTCGAACCGGCTCGGCAAGGACCTCGGCGCCCAGCGCGCCGTGGAGCTGCTCGGAGCGACCGGCGCGATCCCGCAGCGCTGGCGCACGGTCGGCGACTCCCGGAGCGACTACGCGATGGCCGACTGGCTGTTCGAGCACGCCTACGACGTCGCCCACGTCGACGTGCGGCCCGCGGAGGGCGTGCCCGAGAAGCCCTACCCGGTCCTCGTCGTCGACGGAGCCGTGAACGACGCGGCCGGCGCCGCCGTGCTCCGCCGCTGGACGGAGCTCGTCGCCGACGAGACGACGCCCGAGGTCGGCGGCGCGATCTCGCTCCATGCCCGGAGCTGATCCGCAACCCTCATCCCTCGTCGCTCAGGCCCGTTAGCGTTCGAGCATGAGAATCGCAGTCACCGGTGGATCCGGCAAGCTCGGCCGCCACGTCGTCACCCGCCTCCGCGCTTCCGGGCACGAGGTCTTCAATCTGGACCGTGCGGGGGACCGCGGCGCGGGCTTCGTCCGCATCGACATCGCCGACTACGGCCAGGTCGTGGACGCGCTGCAGTCGGTGAACGACCAGTACGAGGGCATCGACGCGCTCGTGCACCTCGCCGCGATCCCCGCGCCGGGCCTCGTGCCCGACGTCGCCACGTTCCACAACAACATGATCGCGACGTTCAACGCGTTCCACGGAGCGATCCGTGCCGGCATCCGCAACGTCGTCTACGCCTCCAGCGAGACCGTGCTGGGCCTGCCCTTCGACGTCCCGCCGCCCTACATCCCGGTCGACGAGCAGTACCCGGCGCGCCCGGAGTCGGTCTACTCGCTCACCAAGCACCTCGAGGAGCAGATGGCGATCGAGCTGTGCCGCTGGCACCCGGACCTGAAGATCACGGGCCTGCGCTTCTCGAACGTCATGGACGAGGTCGACTACGCCGAGTTCCCGTCGTTCGACTCCGACGCGCTGCTGCGCAAGTGGAACCTCTGGGGCTACATCGACGGACGCGACGGAGCGCAGGCGGTCGAGAAGGCGCTGCTCGCCGAGACGACCGGGTTCGACCGCTTCATCATCGCCGCGGCCGACACCGTGATGACGCGCCCTAACGCCGAGCTGGTGGCCGAGGTGTTCCCCGGCGTCGAGCTGCGCGGCGACCTCGGGACAACCGGCACCCTGCTCTCGATCGACCACGCCCGCGAGGTCCTCGGCTACGCCCCCGAGCACTCCTGGCGCGACTCGCAGCAGGGCTGACCCGCGGGCCCGGCGCATCGGGATCCGCGCTGTTCGTCGGTGGGGTGGATCCCGATACGCGGGCTGCGCCCGCTCCTCGATCAGCAGGGGTGCGGTCGGCCCGTGACCGTGCCGGTCGAGGAGCGGCAGCGCGGCGTCTCGAGACCCGCCCTGTTCGTGCGCGGCTCGGCTCGCCGCCCCACGCACGAGCGCGCCCGGTCCGCAGGATGACTGCAGGCCGGGCGCGCTCCGTGGAGCCGAGGATCAGCTCGGGATGTAGTTGAAGGTGTCGGGGTCGGGGCCGGTGCGGTGGCCGCGGTCGAGCGCCGTGATGTCGGTCATCGCCTCGTCGTCGAGCTCGAAGTCGAAGAGGGCGAAGTTCTCCTCCACGCGCTTGCGGGTGACCGACTTCGGGAAGACGATGTCGCCGCGCTGGATGTGCCAGCGGAGCACGACCTGCGCCGGGCTGCGGTCGACGTTGCGCGCGATGCGGGTGATGGTGTCGTCGTCGAGGACGAGGCCCTGCGCGATCGGCGACCAGGCCTCGGTCGCGATGCCGTGCTCGGTGCCGTAGGCGCGGAGCTCCTGCTGCACGAGGTAGGGGTGCACCTCGATCTGGTTCACGGCCGGGACGATGGTCGCCTCGGCGCGGAGCCGGTTGAGGTGGTTGGTCTGGAAGTTGGAGACGCCGATCGCCTTCGCCTTGCCGCTGCGGTAGATCTCCTCCATCGCCTTCCAGGTCTCCAGGTAGTCGCCCACGTTCGGGAGCGGCCAGTGGATGAGGAAGAGGTCGACGTAGTCGAACTGCAGCTCGCCGAGGGTGACGTCGATCGCGGCGAGAGCGTCCTCGCGGGCGTGGAAGCCGTTGTTGAGCTTGCTGGTCACGAAGACCTCGGAGCGGTCGAGGCCGGAGGCGCGGACGGCCTCGCCGACGCCCGCCTCGTTGCCGTACATCTCGGCGGTGTCGATGTGGCGGTAGCCGACCTCGAGGGCCGCCAGGGTCGCGTCCTTGGTCTCGGCCGGGTCGATCTGGAACACGCCGAAGCCCAGCTGCGGGATCTCCACGCCGTTGTTCAGGGTGATCGTGGGGACCGTTGCGGTGTCGTCGCTCATGAGCGAGTACGTCCTTTCGTCGGGGCGAGGGCGCAGTGGAGCCGCGCCGTCGTGCCTCCAGTCCATCGTCTGCGGCTCTCAGCATCAACCCCTTGCGCGCTCGGCGGACATCCAGCTTCCCCGCGGAGGAGGAGTCGGTTCCCCTGAGCAGAGGTGCGCCCGCTCCGGGAACGCCGAAGGCCCCCGGCACGGATGCCGGGGGCCTTCGGGGAGCGCGACTTACGCGCGGGACTTGCGGCCGACGATCGCGCCGTAGATGAGGAGGACGACGATCGCGCCGACGACGGAGACGATGATGCTCACGATGTTGATGCCGTTGACGGCGTCCTGGATGCCGAACAGCGTGCTGAGGAAGCCGCCGAGCAGCGCGCCCACGATGCCGAGGACGATCGTGATGATCCATCCGCCGCCCTGCTTGCCCGGGAGGATGAGCTTGGCGAGCGCCCCGGCGATGAGGCCGAGGATGATCCAGCTGATGATGCCCATGATGTTTCTCCTTCAGTTCGTGCTCGATCGGCCGTTCCGATGCGAGCGGAGACACCGGCGGGCCGGTGTCCGGTGAGTCGTGGAAGCGGGGGTCAGCGGAGGCGGCGCTGCACCTTGTCGCGGGCCTTGCTCGCGATGGCGGTGAGCTGCTTGGCCTCGCGCTTGGAGGTCTTCTTGAGCTTCTTGCGGGTCTTCTTCGTGGCCGGGTCGTTCCACACGCCGAGTGCGAGGTGGCGCAGCTCTTCGTAGCGGCCACGGCCGGCGCGGGAGCCGAACACGTAGGCGGTGAAGGCGACCAGTGCCAGCAGGACGAGGCGGGGATTCATGCGGTGACCCTTCCATCGGAGAGCACCGGGTCGTGCTCGACACCCATTTGACTCTCCTGCGCAATCCGTGACAAACCACGGCCCGACCATTGACAGGGACCCCTCGCATCGTGTTCCGCGTGCGCGTGTACCCGATTCAGCCGCAGGCCGGAGACGTCTCGGACGGGAAGCGAGCGTGGAGGTAGTGGCCGTAGCCGCCCTCGACCCGGTTGTCGCGGCGGCCGGAGGTGACCACCTCGCCGCGGTCCGTCGCTCCGACCCGGGCGCCGCTCGCGCGCAGCCGCTCGACGAGCAGGACGTCCTCGTGCAGCGGCTCCCGGCCGAAGCCGCCCGCCGCGAGGTATGCGCTCGCGCGGACGCCGAGGTTCGCGCCGTGGATGCTGCCGATCGACTCCTCCCGCGCGCGGACGTCTCGCCAGCGCGAGTAGGCACCGGGGGAGAGGTCGGCCGGGTCGGGCCGGACCGTGCCGAGCAGCGCGTCGTGCCGTCGGGAGTGCTCGACGTGGGCGGCCAGCCAGTCGCGGGGGACCACGGTGTCGGCGTCGGTGTTGGCGATCCACACCTGCTCGAGCGGAGCAGCGACGGAGGAGAGGGCGTGCGCGATCCCGGCGGAGCGGGCGGCGCCGACTCCGCAGCGGGCGAGCTCCAGCACCTCGGCGCCGGCGGCACGGGCCCGCTCGACGGTCGCGTCGGAGCAGCCGTCCGCGGCGACCACGAGGCGCATCCCGATTCCGGGCGCCCGATGGGCGAGGTGGGTCGCGCTCGCCCGGACGGAGGCGATCAGGCCGCCGATCCGCTCCTCCTCGTCGAGGGCCGGGACGACGACCAGCACCTGCGCGAGCCGGCTCACACCAGCCCCGTCCGGCGGGCGACCGAGCGGGAGTCGCGGGCGTGGACCTCGAGCAGGACGTCCTCCTCCTCGTGGCGGGCGAGGCGGTGCAGGCCCAGCTCCGCCACGGCGGACTGCACGGCGTCGCCGTCCAGAGCGAGCCCCTCGATCGGATGCCGCCAGTGCACGGTGACGAGCTCCCCCGCGGGGGCGAGGGCGTCGCGGATGGTGCGCAGCACGCCGGGGAGGGCGTCGCCGAGGTAGTAGCCGACCTCCGAGAGCACGACCAGGTCGAACGGACCCTCCGGCACGCCGCGGGTGATGTCGTGGTGCTCGACCCGCACGTGCTCGAGCGGAGCGAGGCGGCGGGCGGCGCGCTCGACGGCGGCGCTCGACACGTCGATCGCCAGCAGGCGGTCGGCCCGGTCGGCCAGCGCCTCGGCCAGCACGCCGATCGAGGCGCCGATCTCCAGCACGGAGCCGTAGCGCTGCTCCGGCAGGCTCGCGAGGGTCAGGGCGCGCTTGCGCTGCTCGTACCAGCGGCTCGTGTACCCCCACGGGTCCTCGTGGCGGGCGTACAGCTCGTCGAAGTAGCTCATGCGATCCTCACCAGCCGGTCGTCCCCGGTGAAGGTGCGCAGGAAGAGCGGATGGAGCACCGGACCGGTCCCGTCGGGCCCGGGGTGGGTCTGGCTGGGATAGCGGGAGCGGGCACGGCGGGTGCGCTCGAGCAGCTCGTCGTCGAGCGGCAGGCGCACGAGGTCGCCCCACGGCACCTCGGGGTCCTCCGGGACCGCCCAGTGCCACAGCCAGATCGGCGCGGCGAGCAGCGGCTGCCCGCGCTCGCGCGCGACCTCCGCGCAGATCTCGCCGACCACGCGGTGGTCCCGGTGCCCGTCCCCGGTCCAGGTGGAGAGGAGCAGGACGGTCCCGGGGGCGCCGGCCGCCCGCTCGCGCACCTCGCGTGCGATGCGCTCGTGGTGCTCCGGGGTCGCCGAGTCCGGCACGTCGAGGAAGGCGAGCCCGATGCCGGGGCCGAGCTCCGCCAGGGCGTCCGAGGCCTCCCGCCGGCGCTCGGCAGCGAGGTCCGCGTCCCGCTCCCCGTGGGCCGCGGCTCCGTCGGTCACGACGACGACGTCGACCGCGATCCCGCGCCGACGCGCGAGCGCGATGGTGCCGCCGCAGCCGAGGGTCTCGTCGTCGGCGTGCGCCACGACCACCAGGACGCGCCGGATCCCGTCGGGCAGGGTCAGCTCCGGGAGGCGGTCGCGGCGGCCGTCCGCGGTCCAGCGCTCGAGAGGAGTGCCCTCGAGGCGCCCGTCGAAGGGCCGGCTCACCAGGAGGCCGCCTCGCCCGAGGCGAGCACGGCGCGGCCGAGAGCGGCGTCGTCGCGCTCGGCGTGGTGCTGGCGGACGTAGAGCGCGAGGTCGGCGACGCGCTTGGCGTGCTCGGCGTCGAGGGCGAGCGGAGCCGGGCCGAGCGCGCGGCCGACGCGGAGCAGGATCTCCTCGACCGCTCCGGCGACGCTCGCCCGCACGCGCTTGGCGAGCAGTGAGCCGCGGGGGCCGTCGGCCTCGCCCGCGTCGACCGCCGCGGCGGCCTCGTCCAGCGCCCGGCGCGACGCGGAGAGCGCCGTGTCGATCGCTCCGAGGTGGGCCAGGAGGTGCGGGTCTTCGCGTCGGGCTGCCGCTGCCGCGACGGCAGCCGCGACTCCGAGGGCTCCGCCGTGCCAGCAGGCGGCGACGCCGATGCCGCCCCAGGCGAAGCCGGGCCGCGAGAGGTACCAGCCGGCGTCCCCCACGGGGACGGCGCGGGTGCCGGAGAAGCGGACCGGTCCGCTGGGCACCTCCGTCAGGCCCCGCGCGTGCCAGGCGTCCTGCTCCGGCGTCGCCGACCCGTCGCGCAGCGCCACGGCGAAGAGGCGGCGCTCGCCGGAGGCGTCGCCGACGTGGGCGGTGACGAGGGCGGCGTCGAGGCGGTCGGCCAGCGAGCACCAGGGCTTCACTCCGTCGAGCAGCCAGTCGCCGTCGCTCTCGCGCGCGACCAGAGGATCCCCGCCGCCCTCGGCCGCGAAGACCCCCCAGGCGGCGTCGGCGGCGACTCCGAGTCCGGACGGGTCGAGCTCCGCCTCGCCGAGGATCGCGAGAGCGTCGAGGTGCGGCTCCACCGCGCGCGCGACGCCGAGGTCGTGCCGAGCCAGGCGCTCGAGGAGACCGTGCAGCTCGGCGGTGCGACCGGTGCCGGGCCGGGGCGCGTCGGCGCTCAGACCGCGCGCGAAGCCGAGCGCGCCGTCGACGTCGTGGGGGAGGAGAGAGGAGGAGTGCTGGTCCATCGCCTCCGAAACTACGCAGTCGAGCGGGCGGCGTCCGGCGATTGTCCCCGAACGGACGGGGTGCTAAGCGTCAGATGTCAAGGTCGTTGATCCTGTGCAGGAGAGAGGCGAAGAGCTCGACGTCGGCGAGCGCCCAGCTGCGCAGCTCCTCGTGCATCAGCGCCTGGTTCGAGCTGCGGATCTCGCGCAGCCGCGCGGCGGTCGCCGGAGTCACCGAGAGGATCGTGGCGCGGCCGTCCTGCGGGTCGGGGGTGCGCTCGAGGAAGCCGAGGCGGTCGAGCGCCGTGATCTGGCGGCTGAGCGCCGACTTGTCCATCTCGAGGAGCTCGGCCAGCACGCCCGAGTGCACGGGTCCGCGGCGCTCGAGCGCCGAGATCGTCTTGTAGCCCAGTGGCGTCAGCTCCGGGTGGAGACGCTCTGCGTAGGAGCGCATCGCCGCCCGCACACGGTTGAAGAGGGTGCTGAGCTCGCCCTCCACCGAGGCGATCGCGGAGTCGACGTCGCGGGCGGAGTCGGGGGTCGGGCCGGTCATGCCTCCAGCATCCCGCGCGAGGACCCTCCTCCTCGACTTGCGCCCGCGCGCCGCGATGACGTACGCTTCCCGAAGCCAAAGACCGCCGGTTTCCGGTGTGCGCACGAGCAGGGCCCCGGCCCCGCGGATCGCCACCGGACGAAGGATTCGCGAAGCGAATTGCCCGCGCAGGTGCACGAGTTCAGTTCCGCCTCACCGCGATCCCGAAGCTCCGCGCCCCTGTGCCGGAGCTTTTTTCTTTGCCTGCCTTCGGGCTACCGGCACGAGAATTCACAGGAGTAGCCATGGCGAACAAGGAAGCCTCGGTTGCCGAACTCACGGAGAAGTTCCAGAGCTCGACGGCCGTTCTGCTGACCGAGTACCGCGGTCTCACTGTTGCTCAGCTCAAGACGCTGCGCAAGGACATCAGTGAGCACGCAACCTACGCCGTGGTGAAGAACACGCTGACCAAGATCGCGGCGAACAACGCCGGTATCTCGTCCTTCGACGACGAGCTCGCTGGCCCCTCGGCCATCGCGTTCGTGCACGGCGACCCTGTCGCCGTCGCGAAGTCGCTGCGTGCCTTCGCCAAGGCAAACCCTCTCCTCGTGGTCAAGGGCGGTTACTTCGACGGTAACCCGCTGACCGCAGAAGAGGTGGGCAAGCTCGCCGACCTCGAGTCCCGCGAAGTTCTGCTCGGCAAGCTCGCCGGCGCCTTCAAGGCCTCGCTGTTCGGCGCCGCATATCTGTTCAACGCTCCGCTCTCGAAGGCCGTTCGCACGGTCGAGGCGCTGCGCGAGAAGCAGGAGTCCGCGAGCTGACGTCTTCCCCTTCCGGGAAGCAGTGCGCGCGCGGTTCGTAGACAAAGAAAAACAAGGAGAAAAATCATGGCAAAGCTCACGCAGGACGAGCTCATCGAGGCCTTCAAGGAGCTCACGCTCATCGAGCTCTCGGAGTTCGTCAAGAAGTTCGAAGAGGTCTTCGAGGTCACCGCTGCGGCGCCCGTCGCCGCCGCCGGTGTGGCCGGCCCGGCCGCCCCCGCCGAAGAGGTCGAGGAGCAGACCGAGTTCGACGTCGTGCTCGAGGCCGCCGGCGAGAAGAAGATCCAGGTCATCAAGGAGGTGCGCGCCCTCACCAGCCTCGGCCTCGGTGAGGCGAAGGCGCTCGTCGACGGTGCCCCCAAGGCGGTCCTCGAGGCCGTCAACAAGGAGACCGCCGAGAAGGCCAAGGCTCAGCTCGAGGGCGCCGGCGCGACCGTCACCGTCAAGTAATCCCCCTCACCCGTCGCGGCGGCTCCGGCCGGTCGCTCGTCAGGGTGACGCAGGCACGCCTGCAGACGCAGGGCGTCGTCTCCTCGGAGGCGGCGCCCTTCGTCGTTCCCGGCCGACGGAGGCCCGCGCCCCTAGGATCGGAGCGTGACTGCTCACGATCTGCTCGCCGGGCTCCCCGCCCGCGACGTCCCGCCCAGCGAGGTCTCGCTCAGCGAGCTCCTGAGCGACTTCGTCTCGGTGACGCACCGGATCACCCGCCTCGCCGCCCAGGCGACCGGCAACCAGGAGTCGCAGGCCGTCTGGCGCACGCTCTCGGTGCTCCTCTCGATGGGCCCGATGCGCCTGGGGGAGCTCGCCTCCCAGAGCCGCGTCTCGCAGCCCACGATGACCAAGATCGTGAAGAACCTCGTCGAGACCGGCTGGCTGGACCGCATCGCCGATCCCCTCGACGCGCGCGCCTGGCAGATCCGCCTGGCTCCCGCCGGCGCGGACGCGCTGAACGCCTGGCGGACCGACCTCGGCGACGCGCTGACGCCGATCTTCGCCGATCTCACCCTCGAGGACCGCCGCGTCCTCGAGCGCGCCGTCGAGATCATGCACGAGCGCCTCGTCGTCGGCCCGCGCGACTGACCCCTCCCGCGCGGTTCCGCCGCGCGGCACACTGGTCGCGTGCAGATGCGACTCGAGCTCGTCCCCCTCCCCGTCGGCGACGTCGACCGCGCGGTCGCCTTCTACACGGAGGTGATGGGCTTCCACCTCGACCACGACGTGCGGCCCTCCGCCGCGATGCGCGTGGTCCAGCTCACCCCGCCCGGCTCGGCCTGCTCGATCGTGGTCGGCAGCGGGATGGGCCCCGGTCCGGAGGAGGGCGTCGTCCGCTCCCTCCACCTCGTCGTCGACGACATCGCCGCCGCTCGCGCGGAGCTCGTCGGCCGCTCGCTCGAGATCAGCGAGGTCCAGGACCTGGGCGGCGTGCAGTACGCGTACTTCGCCGATCCGGACGGCAACACCTGGGCGCTCCAGGAGATCGGGAGCAGGACGCCCCCGGAGTGAGTCAGTCCTCGGGCCAGCGGACCCGGGCGTCGACGTCGGGGTGCTTGCGCAGCCAGGCCGCGACGAAGGGGCAGCGCGGGACGACCGTGCCGCCCGCCTCCGTGATCGCGGTGACCGCGGCCCGCGAGAGGATGCTCCCGAGGCCGTGGCCCTCCCACGCGTCGTCGACGACGGTATGGGTGAGCGTCACCTCGTCGCCCTGACGGGTGTACGCGGCGAAGCCGGCCGGGGTGCCGCCGACCTCGATCACGAAGCGGGACCGCTCGGGGACGTCGCGGACGGTGGGGGTGTCGGAGTCGCTCATGCTCCGATTCTCGCCCCCCGCGGCGCCGAGGTGCTGGTGCGGATCACCAGCGAGGCGGGGATCAGCGTGTGGCGGGCCGGGGGAGGGGGCTCGCCGCGACCGAGGGCGGCCAGCGCGTCCAGCACCAGCGCGACTGCGAGCTCGCCCTGCTGGCGCGGGTCCTGGCGGATCGAGCTGAGACCGAAGAGCTCGGCGAGGGGGTGGTCGTCGATCCCGATGACGGAGACGTCCTCGGGCACCGAGAGGCCGAGCTCGCGCGCCGCGAGGATGATCCCGATCGCGATCTCATCGGAGGCGGCGAAGATCGCCGTCGGCCGGGTTCGCGGGTCGCCGAGGACCTGCCGTCCGGCGCTGTGCCCGCCGGGGATGTCGAAGGTGGTGGGCACGATGTCCTGCGCGCCCGGCTCGAGGCCGGCGGCCGCGAGCGCCTGGCGGAAGCCGTCGCGGCGCTGCGTGTGGACGTGGAAGTCCATCTCCTCCTCCGCGAGCCCGCCGATGTGGACGACCCGCTCGTGGCCGAGGGAGAGCAGGTGCTCCGTGGCGAGGCGGGAGGCGGCGACGTCGTCGATGCTGAAGGTGGGGATGCCGGGGAGCTCGCCGCCGATGCCGACGATGGGCTTGCCCAGGGCGAGGAGCGCCTCCGTCTCGTGCGGCGAGATCTCGAGCGTGACGGCGACGATCGCGTCGACGCGCTTGCGGACGAGATAGTACTCGAACACGCTCCGGCGGGCGTCGAGGTGCTTGTCGATGTTGTAGAGGAGCAGATCGTAGCCGGCGGCGAGCAGGGCGCGCTCGATGCCCTCGATGATCCCGGCGAAGAACCACTGGTTGATGATCGGGATGATCACGGCGATGTTGTTGCTGCGGCCGGTGACGAGGCTGGAGGCGTTGGCGGAGACGACGTAGCCCAGGCTCGTCGCGGCGCGCTCGACGCGCTGCTTCGTCCCCGCGGAGACGTAGCCCCGGCCGCTGAGCGCGCGCGAGACCGTCGCCTTCGACACTCCTGCGAGCTCGGCCACCTCTTCGATGCCTGGCACGGCGTTCCTCCCGACCGTCCGGCCTCGATGCTGGAAACGGTTCCAGGAAGTTATACCCCGCCCGGCGGCCGGGCGTCGCGCCGAGATCGATCTCCGCTCGGCCCCGGCCCCGCGATCGCTGTTCTGACGCCGAATCGTTATCTCAGAGAGCGCTCTATCATCGGCGTTGTGCTTTCATCGTTCTTGTGGAAAGGTTTCCCTCCGTGGGAGCCCATCCACACGAATCCGGTGATCCGCTCGGAGTTCCTCCTGGCATCGCCATCACCAGCATCCGAGTCGTCGCGGCACACGCTTCGAGCCGCCACAGCCTCCCGATCCCGATCGGCGAGGAGCGGCCTGCTCGGCTGGTTCCACCACTCAATGAGGAGGAAGAATGCGGTCATCCCTGCACCGCCGTATCACCGTCCCAGTCGCCGTTCTGGCAGCGGCCGGCATCGCACTCGCGGGCTGCTCCAGCAGCAGTGACCCCAACGACCCGAACGCCGGCGGCGGCAGCTCGGCCGGCACGGTCGGCACCGCCGACGGCGTCGTCAACGTCTACGGCACCATCAACGGCGACGAGGCCACCCTTCTCGAGCAGTCCTGGGCGGACTGGGAGAAGGAGAGCGGCATCGAGATCAAGTACACGGGCGACAAGGAGTTCGAGAAGCAGATCGGCATCAAGGTCCAGGGTGGCGACACCCCCGACCTCGCGATCTTCCCGCAGCCGGGTCTGCTCGCCGACACCGTCGCCTCCGGCAAGGTGCAGGAGCTCCCCGAGGGCGCCCTCGCCAACGTCAAGCAGAACTGGTCCGAGGACTGGCAGAAGTACGGCCAGGTCGACGGCACCCAGTACGGCGCGCCGCTGATGGCGTCCGTCAAGGGCTACATCTGGTACTCCCCGGCCAAGTTCAAGGAGTGGGGCGTCTCCGTTCCCACGACGTGGGACGAGATGGAGGCGCTCGGCAAGACGATCGCCGAGAAGACCGGCGGACCGTCCTGGTGCGCGGGCTTCAACTCCGGTGAGGCCTCCGGCTGGCCCGGAACCGACTGGATCGAGGACGCCGTCCTCCGCGAGGCCGGCCCCGACGTCTACGACTCCTGGGTCGCGGGCGACACCCCCTTCACCGACCCGGCCATCAAGTCCGCGTTCGACTCCGTCGGATCGATCCTCCTCGACCCGACCCTCGTCAACGCCGGCTACGGCGACGTGAAGTCGATCAACTCCACCGCCTTCGGCGACGTCGCCCAGAACATGGCGAACGGCACCTGCGCGCTGACCCACCAGGCCTCGTTCTTCGAGGGCTTCCTGACCTCGGCCGGCGCCAACGTGGCCGAGGACGGCGACGTGTGGGCCTTCCTCACCCCGCCGGTCAAGGCCGACGACGCCCAGGCCGTCACCGGTGGTGGCGAGATGGTCGCCGCGTTCTCGAACGACGAGGACACCGCGAAGGTCCAGGAGTACCTGGCCAGCGCCGACTGGGCCAACAGCCGCGTCTCCCTCGGCGGCGTCATCTCCGCGAACACCGGTCTCGACCCGGCCAACGCGGGCAGCGACGTCCTGAAGGACTCCATCGCGATCCTCCAGAACCCGGACACCACGTTCCGCTTCGACGCGTCCGACCTCATGCCGAAGGCAGTGGGCTCGGACAGCTTCTTCAAGGGCATGGTCGACTGGATCGACGGCACGAGCACCGACCAGGCGCTCGAGGAGATCCAGGCCGGCTACACCTCCTAGCAGCGGAGCAGAGCCGCCGCTCCCGAGTGGCGGCTCAGCTGTGACGGCCCGGCCCCCGAATCCACGGATCCCGGGGCCGGGCCCCTCCTGAGTCCAGAGTCGCACTCGAAAGGGCGTCCATGTCCCCCATCACCATCTCGGGGTTCTTCCAATGGCTGGCGGGAATCCCGCCGCTCGCGCAGATCCCGCTCATCCTCCTGGCCTTCGCGGCCGTGGTGGCGCTCATCCTCTTCTTCGTCGAGATCGCGCCCCGCCGCGGCACCGGCTACACGGTCCTCCGGCTCGCGGTGACGGTCGTCCTGCCGGTCGTCCTCCTGCTGGTCTTCGGCCTCTACAACTCCGTCCTCTGGGTCGCGGTGGTGGCCGCCGTCATCGGCGGCGCGCTGTTCCTGCTCGACTTCCGGTCCCGCAAAGGCGCGGGCTACGGACTCCAGCTCATCGCGTTCATGGCACCGGCCGCCTTCTTCATCCTCATCGGCCTGATCTACCCGACGATCACGACGGCCATCAACGCGTTCATGAAGAACGACGGCTCCGGATTCGCCGGCATCGACAACTTCGTCTGGGTCTTCACCAGCCCCGACGGCATCACCGCCTTCCTCAACACGGTGGTCTGGGTGCTCCTGGCCCCGATCACGGCGACCGCGATCGGTCTCGCCTACGCGGTCTTCATCGACAAGAGCCGCGGCGAGAAGTTCTTCAAGCTGCTGGTCTTCATGCCGATGGCGATCTCGTTCGTCGGCGCGTCGATCATCTTCAAGTTCTTCTACGACGTGCGCCAGGGCGAGCAGATCGGCCTCCTCAACGGCATCCTCACCGCCTTCGGCGCCCCGCCGGTCGACTGGCTGGGACTCGAGCCGTGGAACACGCTGTTCCTCGTCGTCGTCCTCATCTGGACCCAGGCCGGATTCGCCATGACGGTGCTCTCCGCCGCCATCAAGGGCGTCCCCTCCGAGCAGCTCGAAGCGGCCTCGCTCGACGGCACCAGCGCGTGGCAGTCCTTCTGGAACGTCACCGTCCCCGGCATCCGCTCCTCGATCGTGGTCGTCCTCACGACGATCTCGATCGCGTCGCTGAAGGTCTTCGACATCGTCTCGGCGATGACCGGCGGCCGCTCCGACACCACGGTCCTCGCGTTCGAGATGGTCCGCCAGTTCCAGCTCGGCGCCCGCAGCGGCTACAGCGCGGCCCTCGCGGTCATCCTGTTCCTGCTCGTGCTCCCGATCGTCGTCTACAACGCCCGCCAGCTCGCCAAGCAGAGGGAGATCCGATGAGCGTCACGCCCACTCCGATCCAGGTTCCGGTCGACCGCAGCACCGAGCGCGCGCTCGCCCGCGGCGAGTCCAGGATCGAGGCGGCCAGCGGCAAGGTGAAGAAGGCGACGACGTCGCGCGGCGCCACCCTCGCCGCGCTGATCATCGCCGTCATCTGGACCGTCCCCACCCTCGGTCTGTTCATCTCGTCGTTCCGCCCCGCGAACGACATCAAGACGACCGGCTGGTGGACGATCTTCGCCAACCCCGGCTTCACCCTCGACAACTACGCGAACGCGCTCAACTCCGGCGACAGCCTGACCCTGGGCAAGGCGTTCGTGAACTCGCTGGTCATCACGCTGCCGGCGGCGCTGATCCCGATCACGATCGCCAGCCTCGCCGCCTACGCGTTCGCCTGGATCGACTTCAAGGGCCGCAACACGCTCTTCGTCCTCGTGTTCTCGCTCCAGATCGTCCCCATCCAGATGGCGCTCGTGCCGCTGCTGCAGCTGTTCTCGGACGGCCTGCGCATCGGAGGGCTCTACATCCTCCCCGGCCTCGGGGTGAACGGGTTGGACGGCTCCTACGCGAAGGTGTGGATCGCGCACACGATCTTCGCGCTCCCGCTCGCGATCTTCATGCTCCACAACTTCATCTCCGAGATCCCCGGCGAGGTCATCGAAGCGGCACGAGTGGACGGCGCCGGACACGGCCAGATCTTCTTCCGCATCGTCCTCCCGCTCTCGGTCCCCGCCATCGCCTCCTTCGGCATCTTCCAGTTCCTCTGGGTCTGGAACGACCTGCTGGTCGCGACGGTCTTCACCTCCGGACAGGGGCTGCCGATCACGAAGGCGCTGCAGGACCTCACCGGCTCCTACGGCCAATCGTGGGAGCTGCTCACGGCCGGCGCGTTCATCTCGATCATCGTGCCGCTCATCGTGTTCTTCTCCCTCCAGAGGTTCTTCGTCCGCGGCCTCCTCGCTGGCGCCACCAAGGGCTGACG
>NZ_PSTP01000034.1:0-10619 GCF_002930935.1 Rathayibacter sp. AY1A2
CCCCGCCCCCGGCTAGGCTGACCCCCGCAAGCAGAGGAGACCGCGGATGCCCGACCACGCGACGCGCGGCAACAACCTCGACCGCGTCAGGCGGCACAACCTCTCGGCGATCCTCCGCCTCGTGCACCGCGGCGGCCCCCGCTCCCGCTCGCAGCTGACCCGCCTGACCGGCCTCAACCGCTCCACGATCGCGGCGCTGGTCGGCGAGCTGGTGGAGCTCGGCATCGTGCGCGAGCGCGAGCCCGCCACGCCGAACCAGGTCGGCCGGCCGAGCCCCGTCGTCGAGGCCGATCCCGGAGTCGTCGCGCTCGCCGTGAACCCCGAGATCGACGCCGTCACGGTCGCCGTGGTCGGCGTCGACGCCGTCGTCCGCCGCCGCATCCGCCGCTCCGCCTCCGTCCCCACCGCCGAGGCCGCCGCGCGTCTGGCGGCCGAGGCGGTCGCCGAGCTGCTCGCCGAGCTGCCCGAGGAGACGCGGACCGTCGGCATCGGCGTCGCCGTGCCCGGCCTCGTCCGCGACGCCGACGGCCTCGTCCGGGTCGGCCCGCACCTCGGCTGGGACGACGAGCCCTTCTCCCGCATGCTCGCGGACGCGACCGGCCTGCCCGTCCTCTCGGCGAACGACGCCAACCTCGGTGCGCTCGCCGAGAGCGTCCTCGGCGCCGGCCGCGACGTCTCGCACCTCGTCTACCTCAACGGAGGCGCGAGCGGAGTGGGCGCCGGCGTCATCGTCGGCGGCGCGCCTCTGCACGGCATCGACGGCTACGCGGGGGAGATCGGCCACACCCTCGTCAACAGCGCGGGCATCGACTGCCACTGCGGCGCCGTCGGCTGCCTCGAGACCGAGGTCGGCCGCGCCGAGCTGCTCACCGTGCTCGGCCTCGACGAGAGCGAGCGGCTGGAGGAGGCGCTCGCCGCCTCCGAGGACCCGGCCGTCCGCGGCGAGGTCGAGCGCCAGCTCGGGCACCTCGCGGTCGCCCTGCGCAACGTGATCAACGTGTTCAACCCGCAGCTCGTGGTGCTGGGCGGCTTCCTCGGGGCGCTGATCGGAGTCGCGCCGGGATTCCTGGAGGAGCGCCTGGGCCGCGGCGGCCCCTTCCGGGTCGCGCTCGACTCCGTGCGCATCGTTCGGACCGAGCTCGGCGCCGATCTGCTCATGCTGGGCGCAGCCGAGCTCGCCTTCGAGCGCCTGCTCGCCGACCCGCTCGGCACTCCGCTCCACCCGGTCTGACCCGACGGCGGGCCGAGGGGTGGCGCCGCTGTCCGACACGTGATCGAATTGATTCGACCGAGCGGCGTGGAGCCGACGAGGTCCGCTCCCGCGCCGAGGACGACACCGGCCGCACCCCTCCCTCCCACCCCGCTGCGCCCTGCGCAGGAAGGCACTCCGTGTCCACTCCCGCCTCGACTCCGACCGGCTCTCTCCCCGTGCACCGCCACCCGGGCGACGCCCTGACGGCCCGCCAGCGCCTCGTCTACGTGATCGTCCTCGGCTCGCTGACCGCCCTCGGGCCGTTCACGATCGACCTCTACCTGCCGGCGTTCCCCGCGCTGCAGAGCGAGCTGAACGTGTCGGAGGCGGCGGTCCAGCTGACCCTCACCGGCACGACCCTCGGCTTCGCGCTCGGCCAGCTGATCGTGGGCCCCTGGAGCGACGCGGTCGGCCGGCGCCTGCCGATCCTCCTGGCCACCTCGCTGCACGTGCGGGCCTGCGTCGGCGCGGCGCTCGCCCCCGAGATCGTCACCCTCGGCGTCTTCCGCTTCCTGATGGGGGCCGGCGCGGCGGCGGGCGGCGTGGTCGCGATGGCGATGGTCCGCGACCTCTTCGGCGGACGCCCGCTGGTGCGGATGCTGTCCCGGCTCGCCCTGGTGGCGGGCCTCGCGCCCGTGCTCGCGCCGGTCATCGGCTCGCAGCTGCTGCTGATCATGGACTGGCGCGGGATCTTCGTCTTCCTCGCCGCCTACGGCGTGCTGGTCGTCGCGGCCGTCGGCCTGCTCGTCGTCGAGACCCGGCCCCGCGCCGCCCGACACGAGCGCGAGCACCGCTCGCTCGTGCAGCGCTACCGGGCCGTCCTCAGCGACCGCGTGTTCCTCGGAGTGGCGGTGATCGGGGGCATGACCTTCGCCGGCCTGTTCACCTACCTCTCCAGCTCCTCGTTCCTGTTCCAGGGCCTCTACGGATTCGACGCGCAGCAGTACGGGCTGCTCTTCGCCGTGAACTCGCTCGGCGTCGTCCTCGGCGTGCAGGCGTCCTCCTACCTCAGCCGGAGGATCGGGCCGCAGTGGATCCTCGCGATCACGACGCTGACGCTGTTCACCTCCGCCGGCCTGATCGCCCTCTTCGACGTGCTCGGGCTGGGGCTCTGGGGCACGCTCGTCCCGCTGTGGTTCTTCATCGCGTCCTGCGGCTTCAGCTTCCCGTGCGTGCAGGTCCTCGGCCTGGTCAACCACGGCCGGGAGGCGGGGACGGCCGCCTCGCTGCTCGGAGCGGTCAACTTCGGCACCGCCGGACTGCTGTCGCCGATCTCAGGGGTCTTCGGCGCCGGCTCGGCCGTGCCGATGGCCCTGGTGATGATGGCGACGGCGACCGTGTCGATCCTGGCGCTCTGGCTGATCGTCCGGCCGAGGAGCGTCCCGGCGCTGCAGGACTGAGCGCTCGGCTCCGGGTCCCGGCGGTCCGGCACGCCCCGCTCCTGCAGCTCCTCCCGGGTGTTCGGGCCCTCGCTGGATCCGCTCCCGAGCGCCGCTGCTACAGTCCCCTCCCATGTCCTCCCGCGACTCCTCCGCCCTGCTCGCCGAGCTCTCCGACCCCGACCGCGACGTCCGCCTCCGTGCGGCGATGACCCTGGGCGAGCTCGCCGAGCCCGCCACCGCCGAGCCCCTCGCCGCGCACCTGTGGGAGGAGCCGGACTTCTTCGTCCGCGACGTGCTCACCTGGTCGCTCGGCCGCCTCGGCTCCGCCGCCGTCCCCGTCGCCCGCGAGGCGCTCGGCCGCGAGCCCCGAGTGCGCACGCAGGCGCTGCACGTGCTCAGCAAGATCCTCGACCCGGCGACGCTCGACGACATCGCCCCGCTGGCCGCCGACTCCGAGCCCGCCGTCGCCGCGAAGGCCCGCTTCGCGCTGGGCCGCCTCGGCGACGAGCGCGCGCTGCCGGTCCTGCTGGGCCTGCTCGGCGACGACGACGCGGAGGCGCAGAACGTGCTCACCGACGTCCTCGCCTCCTTCGGCGCCGCGGCCGTCCCCGGTCTGGAGCAGGCCCTCCGCGAGGGGTCCGCGCCGGTCCGGCGTCACGCCGCTGCCGCACTCGGCTACCTGGGCGACGACGCGCGTCCTGCCGTCGACGCGCTGGACGGGGCCGCCGGCAGCGACGACTCCGCGCTCGCGGTCTCGGCCGTGATGGCGCTCGGCTCGATCACCGGTCCCGACGCGGCCGCCGCCCTCGAACGGGCCTCCGCCTCGGACGACTCCCGCGTGAGCGCCGTCGCCGCGCGGCTCCTCGCCCGCTCCTCCGAGCCGACCCGGCTCGACGCCCTCCGCGCCGCCCGCCTGGCCCGCGCGGCCGGCTGAGCCGCGCCGCGAGACCCCTGCGGGGGAAGGCCGGGGATCCGCAAGGCCGCTCGAACCCTGTCATGAACCCCGCCGCGCGGACGCCGGTCTTCCGACCGGTCGGCCGAGCCACCCCGCAACCCCCAGCGGGGGAACGCCGTGTGACGGCATCATGTCCGGATGGATCACCGCGACGACCGCCTGTCGACCGAGCCCGGAATCGCGCGCCCCGACGCCGTCCAGCGTGCGCGGATGCGCGAGCAGGTGCCGTCCGACGACGTCGCCGCCCGGCTGCTGACGAAGGAGGCGGCCCACCGGGTCTCCCGCCGCTGGCCGCTGATCTCCGCGTCGCTCGCGATCCTGCTCACGGTGCTCCTCGCCGTGCTGATCGCCTTCCGCCCCACCTCGGCCTTCCGCTTCGACGTGGAGTGGATGGACGAGATCGTCGAGCACCGCTCGCCGGTCTGGGACATCCCGGCCCTCGTCATGAACACGGTCGGAGCGGGGCTCGTCGGCACGACGCTCATCCCGCTCGGCATCGTCGCCGTGCTGCTGGTGTTCCGCAGGCGGTGGGCCGCGCTCTACTACGCGATCGCCGCGCTGGTCAGCGTGGGCGCCACCCAGCTCGTCAAGGAGCTGGTGGGACGCGCCCGCCCGGCCGACATGCTCGTCACCAGCGACTACGGCTCCTTCCCGTCCGGCCATACCGCCAACGCGGCGACGACGGCGATGGTGCTGGCCCTGGTGTTCCCGCTGCTGTGGGTCTGGATCGCCGGCTTCCTCTACACCGTGGCGATGATGGCGAGCCGCACCTACCTCGGCGCCCACTGGCTGAGCGACACCGTCGGCGGCCTGCTGCTCGGGATCGGCGTGGCGCTCGTGGTCTGGGCTCCGCTCGCCGGCCGCCTGCGCACCGAGGCCGAGCTCCCGCACCCGCCGATCTGGATCCGCCGCACCACCTGACCGGCGCAGTTCTCTCCGCGCGAGGGTTTCGAGGCCCTCAATATCGGCGCCCGAGGAGCGCGGAGGCTCGCCGATCAGCCGAAGGCGGCGAGAGAGTCGAGCTCGTTGAAGGTGTAGACGTGCAGGCCCGCGAGGCGGTCGCCCGCCGCCGCTTCCAGGCGCGCGACGAACGCGGACGGGTCGAAGCGGCGTCCGCGGAGGAGCCCGCCGGCCACCGAGGTGCTCCGCTTCAGGAAGCCGAGCGAGGAGCCCACTCCGATCCGCGCGCCCAGCGTCAGCAGCCGCGAGCGCTCGACCGGCCCCGGCACGCCCGCCCACAGATCGGCCGTGATCCCCGTCTCGCGGAGCCGATCGGCGTAGCGGACCACCGCGTCCACGTCGAAGCACATCTGCGTGACGATCGAGCGGATGAACGGAGCGCGCTCGCGCAGGTGCCGCTCGATGCTCTCGTCGGAGAGGTGCGGGTGGCCCTCGGGGTAGCCTGCGATGTCCAGGGCCAGCCCGGGTGAGATCTCGCGGGCGTCGCGGATGAGCTCGAGACTCGTGGAGTAGGTGCCGGCCGCCGAGGACGCGTCGCCCGAGATCACGAACGCCTCGTCGATCCCCGCCTCGCCCATCCGGCCGAGGACCCGCTCGAGTGCGGCGCGGCCCTCGACGTTCCGCGCCGCCAGGTGGGGTACCACGCGAAACCCGCGCCCCGCCAGGGCGACCGCGCAGTCCACAGTCCGCCCGGTCCCGTGCTTCGGCAGGCTGGTCACGGTCAGCGTCACCGCGGAGGGGTCCGGGAACTCCCGCGCGGCGCGCTCGCCGATGTCGTCGGCCGGGATGATCTCGAAGCGCGCGCGGGTCATCGGCCCAGCCTGCCACGCGGAGCCGGAGCGGTGCGGGTGGTGGCCGCAGCCGCACGAGTGTCGGAGGGGCGCCCTAGCCTGGAGCCGATCGCCGCCCGGTGGTCGCGGAAGGAGTCGCGTGTACCTGGAGTCCGGCCGCGTGGTCACGAGCCCCACCGACCTGTCGAACTGGGCGGCCTGCGAGTGGGCGGTCCTTCGCCGGTTCGACGCCCTGCTCGGCCGCGCCCCGCGCCTCGAGGCCGAGAAGGACGGGATGCTCGAGCGCACCGCGGTGCTCGGCGACGAGCACGAGCACCGCTTCCTCGCCGAGCTGAAGCGCACGCACGAGGTGCTCGAGTTCGAGCGCCCCGAGCCCGCCGGCTACCCCGAGGCGGCCGAGGCGGCCGTCGAGGCGATGCGCGCCGGGGTCGACGTGCTCTACCAGGCCACCTTCTTCGACGGCGAGTTCCTGGGCTTCTCGGACTTCCTCCTCCGCACCGCCGACGGCGCCTACGAGGTCTACGACACCAAGCTCGCCCGGCACGCCAAGATCCCGGCGCTGCTGCAGCTCGCCGCCTACGCCGAGCAGATGCAGGCGCGCGGCATCCGCGTGGGGGAGCAGGTGCACCTCGTGCTCGGCGACGGCTCCGTCACCAGCCACGAGCTGGCCGTCGTCGCCCCGGTCCAGCGGGTGCAGCGCGCCCGGCTCCGCGTCGTGCTCGACGAGCGCCTCGCCGCCGACGAGCCGCTGGAGTGGGGCGATCCGCGCTACCCCTCCTGCGGACGCTGCTCCGTCTGCGCGCCCGAGGTCCAGGCGCACCGCGATCCGATCCTCGTCGCCGGGATGCGGCTCGACCAGCGGGCGAAGCTCACGGCGGCCGGCGTCCTCACCCTCGACGCGCTCGCCGAGCACGACGGCCCCGTCCCCGGGCTGAGCGCGGGCACGCTCGAGGGCCTGCGCGCCCAGGCGCGGCTGCAGGTGCGGTCGGAGTCCTCGCCGGTGCCGGCCGTCGAGGTGATCGACGCCTCCGTGCTCGCCGGGCTGCCCGCCCCCGATCCGGGGGACCTCTTCTTCGACTTCGAGGGCGACCCGCTCTACACCGAGGACAACCGCGAGTGGGGCCTCGACTACCTCTTCGGCATGGTCGACGACCAGGAGCGCTTCACCGCGCTCTGGGCGCACGACCTCGCGGCCGAGCGCCGGGCGCTCCTCGACTTCCTCGCGCTCCTGCGGGCGCGCAGGGCCGAGCACCCCCGGATGCACGTCTACCATTACGCCTCCTACGAGCGCAGCCACCTGCTCTCGCTCGCGCTCCGCCACGGGGTCGGCGAGGAGGAGGTCGACGCGCTCCTGCGCGACGGCGTCCTGGTCGACCTGTACCCGGTGGTGCGGCGGGCGCTCCGCGTGGGCTCGCGCAGCTACTCGCTCAAGAAGCTGGAGCCGCTCTACATGGGCGAGGAGGAGCGGGACGCGTCCGGCGTCACGAACGCCGCCGACAGCATCGAGATGTACGTGGAGGCGCGCGCCGCACAGAGGGTCGATCCTGTCGAGGGGCGGCGCGGGCTCGACCTCGTCGCCGAGTACAACGCCTACGACTGCCGCTCCACGCTCCGCCTGCGCGACTGGCTCCTGGAGCTCGCTCCGCCGCGCGAGGAGCTGCCGCCGCTGCTCGAGGTCGAGATCCCCGTGCCCCGCGAGCCGCACCCGGTCGCGGTCGCACTGCTGGCGCAGGTCGAGGGGATCGAGCCGCGCGAGCGCACGGCCGACCAGACCGCGCTCGCCCTCGCCGGCGCGGCGATCGACTACCACCGCCGCGAGGCCAAGACCTTCTGGCAGGAGCACTTCGACCGCCTCCGGCAGCCGCTGGACGAGTGGGCGGACACCCGCGACGTCGTGATGATCGACCGGGTCGAGGTCGTCCGCGACTGGGCGAAGCTCCCGCGCGCCCGCACGCAGTCGCGCGAGCTGCGGATCCTCGGCCGGCTCGCTCCCGGCAGCCGGCTCGGCACCGGCTCGTCGCCGTACCTGGTCTACGAGGCCCCGGCGCCCCCTGGTGCACCCTCGCCCGGTCCCGGTCTGCGCGGCGCCTCCGAGCGCTCCGAGATCCTCGCGGTCGACGACGACGGCGAGCGGATCGTCCTGCTCCTCAAGGAGGGCCTGAAGGCGGGGGAGGATCCGCACGACGACGCTCCGGTCGCCCTCGCCCCCGCGCCGCCGCCGCGCGCCGCGCCCCAGCCCGAGGCGATCGCTGAGTGGGGCGGCGAGGTCCTCGACGCGCTGCCCGCGATGCTGGCCGACCCGGCGCTCGACGTCCTCCGCCGCGTGCCGCCGGGAGCCGTCGCTCCGGTGCAGGGCGACGACGTGATCGGCGCGGTCGTCACCACTCTGCTCGGACTCGAGCGGGCGACCCTCGCCGTGCAGGGTCCGCCCGGCACCGGCAAGACCTACGTCGGCTCCCACGTGATCGCACGGCTGGTGAACGAGCACGGCTGGCGCATCGGCGTGGTCGGCCAGTCGCACTCGGTGGTCGAGAACGTGCTGAGCGCCGTCGTCGGCCGCGGCGTCGATCCCTCCCGCGTGGCGAAGGTGCCCAAGAACGGCACATCGCCCGAGGCGCTCGAGGCGGCGCCCTGGGCGCCGGTGAAGAACGCGGCGGCACTCACCGCGGTCCTCGAGGAGGGCGGCGGCTGCGTCATCGGCGGCACCGCCTGGACCTTCGCGAACCCGGTCACCGTGCCGCGCCGCTCGCTCGACCTCCTGGTGGTCGACGAGGCCGGTCAGTTCTCGCTCGCCCCGACGATCGCGTCGGCCGTCTCCGCCCAGCGCCTGCTCCTGCTCGGCGACCCGCAGCAGCTGCCCCAGGTGAGCCAGGGCGCGCACCCGGAGCCGGTCGACGAGTCGGCGCTCGGCTGGCTCGCCGACGGGCACGACGTCCTCCCGCCGGAGTACGGCTACTTCCTCGCGCAGACCCACCGGATGCACCCGGCGCTCTCCGACGCCGTCTCCGAGCTGTCCTACGAGGGCGCGCTGCAGTCGCGGGCGCCGCAGGTGCGCCACCTCGAGGGGGTCGAGCCGGGCGTGCACTCCGTCCCGGTCGAGCACGCGGGCGACACCACCTCCTCGCCGGACGAGGCGAGGCGCGTCGTCGAGATCGCCCTCTCCCTCGTCGGCCGCGCCTGGACCGACGAGCACGGCGAGCGGACGCTGACCGCGGCCGACGTCATCGTCGTAGCGCCCTACAACGCTCAGGGCGGGCTCCTCCGCACCGCCCTCGACGCCGCGGGCCTCGAGGAGACCCCGGTCGGCACGGTCGACCTCTTCCAGGGCAGGGAGGCGGTGGTCGCCATCGTGTCGCTCGCCGCGTCCTCCGGGGCCGACGTCCCGCGCGGGATGGAGTTCCTCCTCCTGCCCAACCGCCTGAACGTCGCGGTCTCGCGCGCGAAGTGGGCGGCGTACCTGGTGCACTCGCCGGCGCTCGCCGCCTCGCTCCCGACCTCGCTGACCGGCCTCGGGCACCTCTCCGGCTTCCTCCGCCTGCTCGAGCGGGGGGAGCGGGCCGCCCTGTGACGGATCCGGTGGCCGGAAGGCGCGCTCCGCTCCGATTCCGTCGGTGCTCGGCATGGTGGACGACGCGATCCGTCGCTACGGTGTCCCCATGAGAATCCTCCTGGTCGGCGCCGGCGGCGTCGGCGACGCCTTCGCGAAGATCGCCGCGCGCCGCTCCTTCTTCGAGCAGATCATCGTCTGCGACTACGACCTCGCCCGGGCCGAGCGCACGGTCGCGTGGATCGCGGAGCGGCACGGTGCCGACGACCGCTTCGTCGCCGCGCGGATCGACGCCTCCGACGCCGAGAACGTCGAGACCGTCGCCCGCGCGCACGGGGCGACCCACGTGATGAACGCTGTCGAGCCGCGCTTCGTCCCGACGATCTTCGCCGGAGCGCTCGCCGCCGAGGCCGACTACCTCGACATGGCGATGAGCCTCTCGCTCCCGCACCCCGAGCAGCCCCACGAGCTGACGGGGCTCAAGCTCGGCGACGAGCAGTTCGCCGCGGCGGAGGAGTGGTCCTCCCGCGGCCGCCTCGCCCTGGTGGGCATGGGCGTGGAGCCGGGACTCTCCGACGTCTTCGCCCGCTACGCCTCCGACCACCTCTTCGACGAGATCGACGAGCTCGGAGTGCGCGACGGCGCGAACCTCGTCGTGCACGACGCGGACGGCCGCGAGATCTTCGCTCCGTCCTTCTCCATCTGGACCACGATCGAGGAGTGCTTGAACCCGCCGGTGGTGTTCGAGCGCGACCGCGGCTGGTACACCACCGCCCCCTTCTCGGAGCCGGAGGTGTTCGAGTTCCCCGAGGGCATCGGCCCGGTCGAGTGCGTGAACGTCGAGCACGAGGAGGTGCTGCTGATGCCGCGCTGGCTCGATGCGAAGAAGGTCACCTTCAAGTACGGCCTCGGCGAGCAGTTCATCGGCGTCCTGCGCACCCTCCACCTCCTCGGCCTCGACAGCACCGAGCCCCTGCGGGTCCGCTCGGCCGGCGGTCCCGTCGAGGTCTCGCCGCGCGACGTCGTCGCCGCAGCCCTGCCCGACCCCGCCGGCATCGGCCCGCGGATGACGGGCAGGACCTGCGCCGGCCTCTTCGTCTCGGGCACGAAGGACGGCGCCCGCCGCGAGGTGTACCTCTACCACGTGAGCGACAACGAGTGGACGATGGCCGAGTACGGCACCCAGTGCGTGGTCTGGCAGACGGCGCTCAACCCGGTGGTCGCGCTCGAGCTCCTCGCGACCGGCGTGTGGACCGGCGCCGGAGTGCTCGGGCCGGAGGCGTTCAGCGCCGACCCGTTCCTCGAGCTGATGGCCCGACCCGAGGCCGACGGCGGGTACGGACAGTCCTGGCACGTCCGCGAGGACTGACCGGCGCCGCCGACCTAGGCTGAGCCCATGAGTGACGACGACGGGCTCGCCTCGGCGAGGGACGAGGCGCGCGCGGCCCTGGAGGCCGCCCGCCGACTGCAGGCGGAGGCCGCCGAGGCCCTGGCGCGAGCGGAGGCGGCGGCCGCGGCGCTGAACGCGGCGGCCGGCCCGGAGGAGGCGGAGGCCGTCGCGGACGACGTGCGGCTGGTGGCGGCGTCGGGGAGCGGAGCGGAGCAGTCCGCTGCTCCCGTTGCTCCGGACGCCGTCGCTTCCGGTCCGATCGCTCCGGATGCACCTGCTCCGCCCACCCCCTCGGCGCCCGCCAGTCCTGGCCGATGCCGCGGGTGCGGGCGAGCAGCGCGT
>NZ_PSTP01000035.1:0-10611 GCF_002930935.1 Rathayibacter sp. AY1A2
CTCGCCACGACCGTCGAGCAGTCGGTGCACGGCATCCGCGTCCTGAAGGCCTTCGGCCGCCACCAGCACGCGCTGGAGAACTTCGCCGGCCAGGCCGAGAAGCTCCGCGGCACCGAGATCGACAAGGCCCGCGCCATCGCCGGGATCTGGCTCGTCCTGCTGCTGGTGCCGGACATCGCGTTCGCGCTCTGCCTGCTCGGCGGGGTCTGGCTCGCCGCGGCCGGCCAGCTGAGCGTCGGCGAGCTGTTCGCCTTCTTCGCCACCGCGACCGTGCTGCGCTGGCCGGTGGAGTCGATCGGCTTCCTCCTCTCGATGACCTTCGACACCCGCACGGCGGTCGACCGCTACTTCGAGGTGATGGACAGCCGGAACACCATCACCGACCCGGAGGACCCCGAGACGATCCTCGAGCCGCGCGGCCGGGTGCGCTTCCGCGACGTCCACTTCCGCTACCAGGACGCCCCCGAGCGCTACCGCGACCTCCTCGACGGCGTCGACCTCGAGGTCGAGCCGGGCGAGACGATGGCACTGGTCGGCATCACCGGGTCCGGGAAGACGACGCTCACCGCGCTGCTCCCGCGCCTCTACGACGTGACCGGCGGCGCCATCGAGCTCGACGGCGTCGACATCCGCCGGCTCCGCCGCGACGAGCTGCGCACGCACGTCGGCATGGCGTTCGAGGACGCGACGCTCTTCTCCACCAGCGTGCGCGAGAACGTCCTCCTCGGCCGACCCGACGGGACCGAGGAGGAGCTGCTCGAGGCCCTCGAGATCGCGCAGGCCGACTTCGTCCACCGCCTCCCCGAGGGCCTGGACACGAAGGTGGGCGAGGAGGGGATGAGCCTCTCCGGCGGCCAGCGCCAGCGCCTGGCCCTCGCCCGCGCGGTGGCCGCGCGTCCGGCGGTGCTCGTCCTCGACGACCCGCTCTCGGCGCTCGACGTCGACACGGAGGCGCGCGTCGAGGCGGGGCTGCGCCGCGTGCTCGGCGACACCACGGCGATCATCGTCGCCCACCGCCCCTCGACGGTGGCGCTCGCCGATCGCGTGGCACTGATGGAGGAGGGCCGCATCACCGCGGTCGGCACCCACAGCGAGCTGCTCGCGAGCAGCCCGCACTACCGCTTCGTCATCTCGAGCCTCGAGGAGGACGAGCTGACCCGGCCCGCCGGGACCCAGCGCATCGGCTCCCGCCCCACGACGACCCACCAGGAGACGCGATCATGAGCACGCTCGGTTCCTCCGAGGAGCGCGACGACCTCAGCAGAGCGGAGTCGGCGGCTCTGCGCCGGCGCTCGCTGCGGCTGCTCGGCTCCCTGCTGCGGCCGCTCCGGCTGCGGCTGGTGCTCACCGCGGTCGTGGTCGTCGTCGCGACCGCTGCCCAGGTCGCGGGACCGGCGCTGATCGCGGCGGGCATCGACAACGGCCTGCCCGCGGTCCTCGCGGGGAACGCGGTCCCGCTGGCGGTCACGGTCGGCGCCTACATCCTCACCGGACTCGTCGGCGCGCTCCTGGTCGCCTGGTACACCGTGCTCTCCGCGCGGGTGAGCCAGGCGATCCTGATCGACCTGCGCAAGCGGGTCTTCCTGCACACCCAGAAGCTGAGCCTGGAGTTCCACGAGAACTACACCTCCGGCCGGATCATCTCGCGCCAGACCAGCGACCTCGACTCCATCCGCGAGCTGCTCGACTCCGGCATCAACCAGCTGGTGCAGGGTGCGCTCTACATGGGCTTCGTCGCGATCGCCCTCGTCTCCCTGGACGGCGTGAGCGGCATCGTGCTCGCCTGCGCCCTGGTGCCGCTCGCGCTGCTCACCCGCTGGTTCCAGAAGCGGTCGCAGGCGCTGTTCCGCGGCACCCGAGTCGCCTCGTCGCGGCTCATCGTGCAGTTCGTGGAGTCGATGACCGGCATCCGCGCCGTGCAGACTTTCCGCACGCAGAAGCGCAACGAGTCCGTGTTCGGCGGGGTCGTCGAGCAGTACCGGCTCGCCTACAAGCGCGTCTTCGGGGTGTTCGGCACCTTCGACCCCGGGCTCGTGCTGATCGGCAACGTCACCGTCGCCGTGGTGCTGTTCATCGGCGGCGTCCGCGTGCTCGACGGCGGGCTCGAGATCGGCGCGCTGCTGGCGGTCCTGCTCTACACCCGGCGCTTCTTCGACCCGGTGCAGGAGATGGCGATGTTCTACAACTCCTACCAGTCGGCGGCCGCCGCGCTCGAGAAGATATCGGGCGTGCTGGCCGAGGAGCCGAGCATCCCGGATCCGGCCCGCCCGGTCGACCTGCGGCAGGCGCGGGGCCGCCTCGGCTTCGAGGGCGTCCGCTTCGCCTACACCGCCGACCGCGAGGTGCTGCCGCGCTTCGACCTCGACATCCCCGCCGGGCAGACCATCGCCCTCGTCGGGTCCACGGGCGCCGGCAAGACGACGCTCGCCAAGCTGATCTCGCGCTTCTACGACCCGAGCGACGGCGTGGTGACCCTCGACGGCGTGGACCTGCGGCAGCTGCACCCGAAGGACCTGCGGCGCGCGATCGTGATGGTCACCCAGGAGGCGTACCTCTTCTCCGGATCCGTCGCCGACAACATCGCGATCGGGCGGCCGACCGCGTCCTACGACGAGATCGTCCGGGCCGCGCAGGCGGTCGGCGCGCACGAGTTCATCCAGGCGCTGCCGGACGGCTACGACACCGATGTGAACAAGCGCGGCGGCCGCGTCTCGGCCGGTCAGCGCCAGCTGATCTCGTTCGCCCGCGCGTTCCTGGCCGACCCGGCGGTGCTGATCCTGGACGAGGCGACCTCCTCCCTCGACATCCCGAGCGAGCGCCTGGTGCAGCAGGGCCTGCAGACGCTCCTGGCGGACCGCACGGCGGTCATCATCGCGCACCGCCTCTCGACGGTCGCGATCGCCGACCGGGTGCTGGTGATGGAGCACGGCCGCATCGTCGAGGACGGCACCCCGGAGGCGCTCATCGCCGGCGAGGGCCGCTTCGCCACCCTGCACGCGGCCTGGCGGGACTCGCTCGTCTGATCGGCTGCTGCTCGCGACTCACGTCCCGGAGCCGCTCCCGGCTCAGGGGCGCCAGCGGGCGCTGCGCACGTCGACGCGCCAGCCGCCCGGCGTGACGACGAGGGGCGTGCCCTCGCGCTCGTACTCCCGGCGGGCGCGCTCCTCGTGGCCGACCGGGGGCGCTCCTCCCGCGCGGACGACGCGCCACCAGGCGGTGTCGGAGCCGTAGCGGGCCATCACCGTGCCGACCGCGCGTGCCGCACGCGTGCCGAGGACCGCGGCGATCTCGCCGTAGGCCATCACGCGGCCGGGCGGGATCGAGGCGACCACCTCGAGGACGGCGGAGACGAAGTCGGCCGGCTCCGCTGCCTCCGGCGCCGCGCTCAGAGCGTCAGCGCCCCGATGTTCTCGCCGTACTGCGTCTCGCCGACGACCTCGAAGCCGATCCAGCGGAAGAACTGCTCCGGGCCGTCCTCGCCGGACTCCCAGATCACCGTGAGGGTGTCGAAGCCGCGGGCGCGCGCCTCGTCGGCGGTGGCGCGGACGGCGAAGGTGCCCACGCCGCGGCCCTGCTTCGCCGCGTCGATGTTGATGCGCCAGATGCAGCTGCGGAACTCCTCCGCCGCCTCCGGGTCGAAGTGCGCGTGGATGAAGCCGACCAGCTCGTCGCCGTCCATCACGGCCCGCTGCCAGGAGGCGCCCGGGTCGATCACCGCGGCGGCGGCGGAGTAGGAGACCGGCGCGATGAACTGCTCCTGGCCGGGTTTGAGGCTCAGGCCGTTCACGGCGGAGATGTTCGAGGCGGACAGCTCTTCCAGGCGGAGGTCACTCATGCCGTCACTGTACCGGCGGCGCAGGACGGCGGGCATCCTCCTGTCGGGCGACGTGCGCCGGCCCCGGCGCGGACGATCGAGAACTGTCTCGACATCGAGACAGTTCGGGCCTCGGGTAGGCTGGCGGAGGCCATCCGGAGCGGTGCAGAGCCGCCCGTCCCGCACAGGTGCGGGGTCATCGACACCATGGGAGAGCAATGTCCAAGATCAAGGTTGAGGGAACGGTCGTCGAGCTCGACGGCGACGAGATGACGCGCATCATCTGGCAGAAGATCAAGGACACCCTCATCCACCCGTACCTCGACGTGAACCTCGAGTACTACGACCTCGGCATCGAGTACCGCGACGAGACGGACGACCAGGTCACGATCGACGCAGCGCACGCCATCCAGAAGCACGGCGTCGGCGTGAAGTGCGCGACCATCACCCCCGACGAGGCCCGCGTCGAGGAGTTCGGCCTCAAGAAGATGTGGAAGTCGCCCAACGGCACGATCCGCAACATCCTCGGCGGCGTGATCTTCCGCGAGCCCATCATCATCTCGAACATCCCGCGCCTGGTCCCCGGCTGGAACAAGCCGATCATCATCGGCCGCCACGCGTTCGGCGACCAGTACCGCGCCACCGACTTCGTCTTCAAGGGCAAGGGCACGCTGACCGTCGAGTTCACGCCCGAGGACGGCTCCGAGCCGATGAGGTTCGAGGTCTACAAGGCCCCGGACGACGGCATCGCGCAGGTCCAGTACAACCAGGACGCGTCGATCCGCGACTTCGCCCGCTCGTCGCTGAACTACGGCCTCTCGCGCAACTACCCGGTCTACCTCTCCACCAAGAACACGATCCTCAAGGCCTACGACGGCCGCTTCAAGGACATCTTCGAGGAGATCTTCGAGACCGAGTTCAAGGAGCGCTTCGACGCCGCGGGCCTCACCTACGAGCACCGCCTCATCGACGACATGGTCGCCTCGGCCATGAAGTGGGAGGGCGGCTACGTCTGGGCCTGCAAGAACTACGACGGCGACGTCCAGTCCGACACCGTCGCGCAGGGCTTCGGCTCGCTGGGCCTGATGACCTCCGTGCTCTCCACGCCCGACGGCAGCGTCGTCGAGGCGGAGGCGGCGCACGGCACCGTCACGCGCCACTACCGCCAGCACCAGGCCGGCAAGCCCACCTCGACGAACCCGATCGCCTCGATCTACGCCTGGACGCGCGGCCTCGCGCACCGCGGCAAGCTCGACGGCAACCAGGAGCTCATCGACTTCTCGCTCACGCTTGAGGACGTGGTCATCAAGACGGTCGAGTCCGGGAAGATGACGAAGGACCTCGCCCTGCTCGTCGGCCCCGAGCAGGGCTGGCAGACGACCGAGGAGTTCCTCGCGACCCTCGATGAGAACCTGAAGGCCCGCATGTCGGCCTGATCTCCGGCTTCAGCAGACGCGTCCGGCCCGCACGATCCTCGGATCCTGCGGGCCGGAGGCGTCTCCGGGCCCGGTGGGACGCGCCCGGGCCGAGCGCCTCAGAGCGCCCGGGCGAGCTCCTCCATCGCGTGGAGCGGATCGGGCCCCGACGGCATCAGCACGACGCTCGACGCACCGGCCTCGTGCAGCAGGCCGATGCGGCGACGAGCGTCCTCGGGAGTGCCCACGACGGCCAGCTGGTCGACCCAGACGTCGGGCAGGTCGCGGACGAAGGCGGCGCGGTCGGCGCTCTCGGCCCGCAGGCGGGCGAAGTCATCGGCGAAGGGGAGCGGCGCGATGTGCGGCGCCCAGTCCGGCTCGCCGATCCACTCGAGTCCCGGCCGGACCGCGTCGCGCGCGGCGGCCGCGTCGTCGTCCACGGCGGCCACGTTGTAGGCGACGATCCGTCCGGTGCCGCCGAGGTGGCCGCGGGCCGCCGCGAGGTACTCCGGAGTGACGGGCTCGGCCAGGACGACCCCGTCGGCGATCCGGCCCGCGAGCGCCAGCGACTTCGGTCCGCGGACGCCGGCCAGCAGCGGCGGCACGACGGAGGGCGGCGACTCCAGGACGAGGCCGTCCACGTGCACGTAGCGGCCGGAGCGGTGGGTGCGCTCGCCGGAGAGCAGCGAGCGGATCGCGTCGAACTGCTCCTCGAGCAGGGTGAGCGGGCTGCGCGGCCAGACGCCGAGGCCGCGCATCCAGTGCGGCATCCCGTGCCCGATGCCGGCGTGGACGCGGCCGGGGAACAGTTCGGCGAGAGTGCCGAGCTCCATCGCGGTGAAGGCCGCCGTGCGGACGGCGGCGGGCAGGATGCCGATGCCGACGCCGATCCGCTCGGTGGCGGCGAGCACCGCGCCGGCCTGGGCGATGCCGCCGCGGAAGCCGAGGTCCTCGACCACCCAGAGCTCGTCGAAGCCGAGCTCCTCGGCGCGGCGGGCGTAGCCGAGCACCTCGGAGGCGGGGAGATCGCGGGGGAGCAGGACGCCGACAGCGGTGTCGGAGGAGGAGGCGCGCATCCGGCCAGCGTAGGGCGTGCGGACAGGCGGAGGGCCCGCCCGCACGATCGCGGACGGGCCCTCGCTCGTCGTCCTATTCGGCGGCCGCCTCGCCGATCCGCACCTGCTCGGGGCGGGCGGTCGAGACGACCTCGATGCGGCGGGGACGCGCCTTCTCGCTGACCGGGATGGTCACCGAGAGCACACCGTTGTCGTAGGACGCGGCGATGCGCTCGGTGTCGACGCCCTGGCCGAGGCTCAGCTGGCGGACGAAGGTCGCCGACTGGCGCTCCCGGGTGATCCAGGTGACGTCGTCGCCGCTCGCGACGGTGCGCTGGGCACGGATGGTGAGGAGCTGCCCGTCCACGTCGACGTCGACGGACCCCGGGTCGATGCCGGGGAGGTCGGCGGTGAGGACGTAGTGGTCGCCGTCCCGGTACAGGTCGATCGGCATCCGGCGGGGCCCCTGACCGGAGCCGAGGAGGGCGGTGGCGAGGCGGTCCAGCTCGCGGACGGGGTCGTAGGTGACAGCCATGAGATCACTCCATTCAGTCGTGCAACGAAGAGTTCCAAGAGTTGAGCCGACCCGGCTCAATTCGAAGAAATTAGCACTCGCGGAGGGGGAGTGCCAACGGATCGGCCCCCTTCAGCGTCAACTTCGTTACCTGTTCGTAACAAAGCTGAGCAATCGAGTTCGTAGGGTCGTTTCTGTGTGGAAACCGATCCGGTTCCCAGCGAATGTGAGTAAGGACATCGATTGCCGATCCACCTGTCCCACCGACCACCCGTCCGCCGCGCTGAGAGGCGCATCCTCGCGGGCCTCGCCGTCCTCGGAGTCGCCGCGACCGCGGCCTTCGCCACCACCGGCGCCAGTGCCGCCCCTCTCGCCGGCAGTGCCTCGCTCGTCGGCGGGCTCTCCGTCGGCCAGAGCTTCGACGACGGCGACTACGTCGTCACCCTCGTCGAGCCCTCCGCGGCCACCTACCAGGGCAGCGATGCCCGCTTCGCCCGCACCGCGCCCGTCGACGGTGCGCAGCTGCAGGCCGCCTCGGCTCCGGTGGAGGACTACTCCGCCCACCTCGAGCAGCGCCAGGAGGACGTCGCCTCCGCGGTCGACGCCGCCATCGGCTACCACTACACCGTCGCCCTCAACGGCTTCTCCGCGACCCTCTCGGGCGAGCAGGCGGGCGAGCTCGCGAGCCGCCGCGACGTCGCCCAGGTCCGCAAGGTCGAGAACCTGAAGGTCGACCGCGCCGCGCAGGCCTCGCCGCTCGCCGCGGCCGCCGCCGGCACCCCGGTGCCCGACACCGGACAGCAGCGCTCCACCGACTTCCTCGGCCTCGAGGGCGAGAACGGCGTCTGGCAGAAGCTGGGCGGCATCGACAAGGCGGGCGAGGGCGTCGTCGTCGGCGTCATCGACTCCGGCATCGCGCCCGAGAACCCCTCCTTCGCGGGCGCGCCCCTGGCGACCTCGCCCGGAGCGGCCCCCTACACGGACGGCACCACCACCTCCTTCGTGAAGTCGGACGGCGGCACCTTCGTCGGCTCCTGCTCGCCGAGGCTCCCCGCCTCCGAGCAGTGGGACGGCGACGAGTGCAACCAGAAGCTCATCGGCGCACGCTGGTTCCTCGCGGACGAGGAGGTCGGCTCGACGGACAACCCCGAGTACCGCTCCCCGCGCGACGCCGACGGACACGGCTCGCACACCGCGAGTACGGCAGCCGGCAACAACGGCGTCGAGGCGAGCGTCGACGGCTACGACTACGGGAAGATCTCCGGAGTCGCCCCGGCCGCCAAGGTCGCCGCGTACAAGGTCTGCTGGAACGGACCCGACGAGGGCACCGACGACGACGACTTCTGCTCCGGAGCGGGCATCCTCGCGGCCATCGACGCCGCGACCAAGGACGGCGTCGACGTCATCAACTTCTCGATCGGCGGCGGCTCGGCCACCTCGACCCTGACCGCGATCGACGAGGCGTTCCTCAACGCCGCCGCCGCGGGCGTCTTCGTCGCGGCCTCGGCCGGCAACTCGGGTGCGGGCGCCTCCACGCTCGACCACGCGTCGCCCTGGTACACCACGGTCGCCGCGTCCTCCATCCCGACCTACACCGCGACCGCCGCTCTCGGCGACGGCCAGAAGTTCGTCGGAGGATCCATCTCGGTCCACGAGGACGTCACCGGACCGCTGGTGAACAGCGCCGACGTCGTCCGCTCGGGCGCCGAGAACCCCGCCATCTGCGAGACCGGCACCCTCGACCCCGACAAGGTGAAGGGCACGATCGTCGCCTGCACCGCGGGCGTCACCGCGCGCGTCTCCAAGTCGGCCGAGGTCGAGCGGGCCGGCGGCATCGGCATGCTGCTGCTCAACCCGACCCCGAACGCCCTGCACGTCGACGACCACTCGGTCCCGAGCATCCAGATCGACTCGCAGGCCTACCAGGCGATCACGACCTACGCCGGCACCGCCGGTGCGACCGTGACCCTCTCCGAGGGCAACTCGTCCGGAGCCTCCATCCCCGTCCCGCAGGTCGCCGGCTTCTCGTCGCGCGGACCCGCTGAGGCGGACGGCGCCGACGTGCTGAAGCCCGACCTCACGGCGCCCGGCGTCGCGATCCTCGCCGACAGCTTCAACGCCGAGGGCGACGACCCCGCCTTCGCGTTCGAGTCCGGCACCTCGATGTCGTCTCCGCACGTGGCGGGCCTCGGCGCGCTGATCCTCGGCGCGACCCCGAAGGCCTCGCCGTCCGCCGTGAAGTCGGCCATGATGACCTCCGCCTACGACAGCGTCGACCAGTCGGGCGCCGCGTCCGAGGACGTCTTCGCCCAGGGCGCCGGACACGTCGACCCGGCCGCGTTCCTCGACCCCGGGCTGCTCTACGAGAGCGGCACGGAGGACTGGATCGCGTTCCTCAAGGGTGCGGGCTACGTCTTCACCTCGAACCCGGTGATCGACCCGATCGCCGCGATCGACCCGTCCGACCTCAACCAGGCCTCGATCGCGATCGGCGCCCTCGCGGGCACGCAGACCGTGACTCGCACGGTCACCTCGACCGGCGCGGGCACCTACACCGCCTCGGTCGACGGCCTCGCCGGGATCGACACCGTCGTCTCGCCCTCGACCCTCTCCTTCACGGGTGCGGGCCAGACGGCGGAGTACACGGTCTCCTTCACCACCGGCTCGGCGGCGCTCAACCAGTTCGCCACCGGCTACCTGACCTGGGCGAGCGCGGAGCACGACGTTCGCAGCCCGATCGCGGTGCGCCCCGTCCTGCTGGACGCGCCCTACGAGGTCTCCGGCACCGGCTCGACCGGCACCGGCACGGTGACGGTCACGCCCGGCATCACCGGCGCGCTGCCGCTCACCGCGAGCGGTCTCGCCGAGGGTGTCCTCGCCGAGGACGCCACCGCCGCCGACGGCCACTCGGCGACGCTCCCCACGGGGAAGTCGCTGACGACCACCGTCGTGGTGCCGGAGGGCGCCGAGTTCGCCCGCTTCGACCTCGACTCGCTCGACGACGCGGCCGACCTCGACCTCACCGTCACCAGCGAGAGCACCGACAAGGTCTTCACCTCGGCGACCGGCTCGGCCGACGAGCGCGTCGACATCGCCGACCCCGCTCCGGGCGAGTACACGGTCCAGGCCGATGTCTACTCGACCGCTCCGGGATCCTCGACCGTCACGTTCGACTTCCGCAGCTTCGTCATCACTTCGGAGAACGGTCTCGGCTCGCTGAGCACCGACCCCGCCGTGGTCGACGCCGTGCAGGGCGAGCCGATCGCGTACGCGGTCTCCTGGTCGAACCTGGCGGGCCCGGCCCGCTACCTCGGCCGTGTCGCCTACACCGACTCGGGACTCGCGACGCTCGTGAGCGTCGACGTCACCGAGGCGGTCACCCCCACCCCGACGCCGACCGCGACTCCGGAGCCCACGGGCACCCCGGAGCCGACCGCGACGCCGACGGCCGGCCCCACCGCCGGACCGGGGGAGCCCACCTCCACGCCGACCGCCGGACCGGGCGCGCCCGGCCACGGCGCCGGCGGCCTCCCGTCGACGGGCTTCGACGGCGGTCTCCTCGGAGCCGCCGCCCTCGCCCTCCTCGGTGCAGGTGCTGTGATCACCGGCCTCCGACGCCGCGCCCTGGCGCAGCGTGAGGCGGGCGCCGCGGAGTAGTCCTCCGCGACCGCCGCGAACGGCCGTCCCCCTGCTCCTCCAGGAGCGGCGGGGGCGGCCGTTCGCCGTTCCCGGGCCGGGGAGGCGGAGACGGGGCGGCTCGTGGTGCGTGCCGGGAGCAGGACCGGCCGGGCTGCGTGGGGAACGGCTCGGGAG
>NZ_PSTP01000036.1:0-6084 GCF_002930935.1 Rathayibacter sp. AY1A2
CCTCGAACCCGCCCCGACCCCGCCGCCCCCGGCTCCGCCGGACGCTCCGCTCCGGCCGTCTCAGGCCGCGAGTCCGCCGAACAGCAGTGACACCGTCATCGCGATGATGACCGAGTCGAAGGCGGACGCGATGACGACGTTCGCGCGCACCAGGCGCCAGCCCTCTCTCGAGCGGATCTCGGCCGAGACCGGGGCGGCCGTCGTGGACAGCAGGAGCGCGAGGGTCGCGTCGTCGCTGAAGTGCGGCACCCCCTCGAAGGCGAACCGCACCTGCGACCGCCGGGGCGACCGCGACTCGAGGCGCAGGCAGGCCTGTGCGACCGAGAGGACCATCAGCATCCACGAGCTCGCGACGGCGAGCAGGGCGGCGGCGATGGAGAGGGGCTCGCTGCGGAACTCCGTCCTCTGCGCGATCGCCATCGTGACCGCGATCGCCACCGTGACCACGATCGCCGGCACCGCCGCCGACAGCGTCGTGCTGGTCGCCCCGGTCGCCCCCAGCATCCGCGGGAGGAGGCGCCGCTCTCCGCGCGCCTCCTCCTCGGCGGCGCTTCGCAGCGCCTGCTCGTCGAGGCGCGAGTACGAGGCGGCGCTCCAGCCCACGGAGAGGGCGGTGCAGAGCGGCCGGCCGAGCAGAGAGACCGGAACGAGGGTCGCCGTTGCATCGACGGCCCCGTCGCATCGACGGCCCCGTCGCCCGGAGCGAGCGTCCCCGTCGCCAGGACGAGCAGCACCACCACGATCGTGACCAGGAGGCTCACGCTCACCCGGAACAGATCGGAGCGGGATCGTCTGCGCGCGGTCATCGCCGCCCTCCCGTCAGGGGCCCGGAGCGCGCCCCGAACAAAATCCACGCCGTTCCGTCCTGCCGCGTCCCGTGCGTTACCAGGCCATTCGTTGCAACCAACAACAAATCCCCTGAGCACCCGGCAGAATGGACCCATGACCTCACGGAGCAACTGGGCGGGCACCTACGAGTACCGCGCCGCCGACATCATCGAGCCGGAGTCCGTCGAGGAGGTGCAGCGCCTCGTCCGCGAGAACGACCGCGTCCGCGCCCTCGGCAGCCGCCACTCCTTCAACTCCCTGCCCGACACCCCCGGCGCACTGCTGCACCTGGGCCGCCTGGCCTCCGACCCTGTGATCGACGCCGAGGCGAGCACCGTCACCGTCGGCGGCGCCACCCGCTACGGCGTCGTCGCCGCACACCTGCACAGCAACGGCTACGCCCTGCACAACATGGGCTCGCTCCCGCACATCTCGGTCGCCGGCGCCATCGCGACCGGCACCCACGGCTCGGGCGACCGCAACGCGAACCTCTCCTCCGCCGTCTCGGCCCTCGAGCTCGTCACCGCCGACGGCTCGCTGCGCACGATCCGCCGCGGGGAGCCGGGCTTCGAGGGCGTCGTCGTCGGCCTCGGCGCCTTCGGCATCGTCACCCGCGTGACCCTCGACATCCAGCCGACCTTCGACGTCCGCCAGGACGCGTTCGTCGACCTGCCCTGGGAGCGCGTGCTCGACGACTTCGACGCGATCACCTCCTCCGCCTACAGCGTCAGCCTCATGACCCACTGGTCCTCGCCGACGGTGGAGCAGCTGTGGCTGAAGACCAAGGTGGCGGCGGGATCCGTCGCCGACGTCGACGCGACGCACCTGGGCGCGGTCGCCGCCTCCGCGAGCCTCTTCGCCGTCTCGGAGGGTGTCGACTCCAACCTGAACCCGTTCGGCGGCTCCGTCGGACCGTGGTCCGAGCGCCTGCCGCACTTCCGCCTCGACCGCGAGCCGAGCGCGGGCGACGAGATCCAGAGCGAGTACATGGTGCCGCGCGCGAACGTCCGCGAGGCGATCGTGGCGCTGCGCGCGATCGGCGAGCGGATCGACGACGTCCTGCTCATCACGGAGCTGCGGACCATGGCGGGCGACGACCAGTGGCTCTCCCCCGCCGGAGGCCGCGACAGCGTCGGCGTGCACTTCACCTTCAAGAAGGACCGCGCCGGCGTCGACGCCGTGCTCCCCGCCGTCGAGGGCGCGCTGCTGCCGCTCGGGGCCCGGCCGCACTGGGGCAAGCACTTCCTCGCCGGAGCCGACGAGATCGCGCCGCTCTACCCGCACCTCGAGGAGTGGCGCACCCTCCGCTCCGAGTGGGACCCCTCGGGCCGCTTCGCGAGCGACTTCCTCCGCGACCGCCTGCTCGGCTGAGCGGCACCCGCCCCGCGGGACCAGACAGGTTCCGCGGGACGGGGCTCACAGGACGCAGCACAGGACGGGGCTCACAGGACGCAGCTCACAGGACGCAGCACAGGACGGGGCTCACAGGACGCAGCTCGCGGGACGCGGCCCACAGGACGCAGCTCGCGGGACGCGGCTCACAGGACGCCGCTCAGAACAGGCGGGCCGCATCGGCGGGCTCGACGAGGTCGCGCACCAGCGCCGGGATCCGCTTCCGGAACGGGAAGAACCCCCGCGACGCCGACGGCCACGCCGCACCGTCCCAGCGGCGGCGCACGGTGACGAGCGCGACCCCCTCGTCGGCGAGAGCCGAGCGGAGCGCCTCCACCCGCTCTCCGACGGGCCCGACCGGCGCGTACGGAACGACCACGGTGTCGATCCGCTCGGACACCGCCCAGTCGACGACCGTCGCGGCACGCGCGTCCGCCAGCACCCTCGCCGGCCGGCCGCTGGAGTCGGAGGTGCGCTCGGCGGCGTCGGCGAGCGCCGCGGCGGTGAAGGCGGCGACCGCGTCGGAGACTCCGGACGGCGAGCGCCCGCCCGCGTCCCCGGCGACGGCGCACGCGACGAGGCGCTCGGCCAGACCCGGCTGCTCGGCGAGCAGGCTCTCCGCCTCGAGGTCCTCCTCGTGCAGCAGGAGGCCGGGGCGGGCGCCGACGGTCCCCACGACGTCGTCCTGCTCGAGCGGTGCCCGCGGCGGGAAGGGCTCCTCGGTGAGCGCGCGGGCCGTGGTGGCGAGGCCGCTCGGCGAGAAGCGCCCCTCCGTGTAGCGCGCGATGTTGGACGCGGAGGCGAGGTAGGTCTTGCCCGGAGTCTGCAGGCCGGCGACCCATCGCCACGACAGGGTGTTGGACGCGGCGTCGCCGTCGAGCAGGTGCCGGTAGAAGAAGTCGGCGCCGAGCTGCCAGGGCAGTCCGAGGGTGAAGATCCAGATGCTCGCGAACCACATGCGGGTGTGGTTGTGGAGGTACCCGGTCTCGACGAGCTCGCTCACCCACGCGTCCATCGCGTCGATACCGCTGCGTCCGCCGATCGCGTCGAGGTAGCCGGGCGGAGGATCACCCGCGGAGGAGTCCGCCACCTCGCGGCGGTAGCGGCGCCAGACGTCCGGGTTCTGCTCGAGCCAGCCCTTCCAGTAGGTGCGCCAGAACACCTCCTGGACGAACTTCTCCGCGGCGGTCAGGCGATGCCGCGCGAGGACCGCGGCGACGACCTCCCGCTCGGTGACGAGGCGGTGGCGGAGGTAGGGCGAGAGCCCGGAGACGTTGTCCCGGGACGGTCCGAGGTCGTGGTTGCGGTCGCGAGCGTAGGCGGAGCCCGCGCGGGCGACGAAGTCGTCGAGCGCCTCGAGACCGGCGGCTCTGGTCGGGATGAACATCGCCCCATCATCGGCGTCGGCCCGGTGAGAACACCGGCAGCGGCCTCCCGAGTGCGCTCCGGGGACGGAGGCGCCCGCCGAGCGCTCGTCAACGGGGTGACCGGCGCCTCCGACCCGACGTAGCGTCGGAGGACGAGAGGGAGGCCGCCATGCCCCGCGAGGAACAGATCCCGTCCACCATCGAGCGCTCCGACGAGCACGCGCAGAAGCTCTGGTCGGCCGCGCACGACTCGGCCGTCGACAGCTACGGCGACGGTGAGCGCGCCCACCGCACGGCCTTCGCCGCACTGAAGCACGAGTACGAGAAGGTCGGCGACCACTGGGAGCGCAAGGCCGAGAGCGGCCCCTCCGACTCCCGCGCCGAGGGCCACGGCCGCTCCCCCGGGGGCGAGACGGCGGGCGGAGTGGACGCGAACGCCACGAAGGCGCACCTGATGGACCTCGCCAAGCGCCTGGACGTCTCCGGCCGCTCGCGCATGACGAAGGCCGAGCTCGTCGAGGCCCTGCAGAAGGAGAGCACCCGCCGGACGCGCGACGCGCGGTAGGGGCAGGGGCGGGGCCGGGGACAGCCGCCCCGCCGAGCCCCGGCCCGCTCAGTCCAGCGCGTCCCGGACGGCCGCCATGCCCAGCTCCAGCTCGGCGAAGGTGGTCGACAGCGGCGAGAGGCCGATCCGGATGCCGTCGGGTCGGCGGAAGTCCGGCACGATCCCCTCCGCCTGCAGCCGCGGGACGAGGCCGGCGAACGACTCGTGCGCGATCGTCACGTGCGAGCCGCGCCGGGCGGGATCGAGCGGAGTCGCCACCCGCACCCCGCGCGGCACCAGCCACGCGTCGGCCAGCTCCAGCGCGTACGCCGTCATCGCCTCCGATTTCGCGCGCACCGCGGGCATGCCGACCGAGGCGATCAGCGCGATCATGTCCTGCATCGCGAGCATCCCCGTGATCGGCGGGGTGCCGCTGAGGAAGCGCCGCATCCCCTCGGCCGGACGGTAGCCGGGTCCCATCTCGAACATGTCGGCGACGCCCATCCAGCCCTGCACCGGCTGCGCGAGCGAGCCCTGGTGCCGCGACGCGACGTACGCCCACGCGGGCGCCCCCGGCCCTCCGTTCAGGTACTTGTAGGAGCAGCCGACCGCGAGGTCCGCGCCCCACTCGTCGAGCTCGAGCGGCACCGAGCCGACGGAGTGGGAGGCGTCCCAGAGCACGAGCGCGCCGGCCTCGTGCGCCTGAGCGGTGATCGCCGCGGCGTCGGCGAGGAACCCCGAGCGGTAGGCGACGTGGCTGAGCAGCACCAGTGCCGTCCGCTCGCCGAGCGCCGGGGCGAGGTCGTCGGGGCCGACGCCGCTCCCGGGGTCGGAGTCGATCCAGCGGAGCGTGCTGCCGGTCTCGGCCGCGATGCCCTCCAGCACGTACCGGTCGGTGGGGAAGTTGTCGGTGTCCACGACGATCTCGTCGCGCCCCTGCTCCGCCTGGCGGGCGATCGCCGCGCGGGTGAGCTTGTAGAGCAGGACGGTCGTGGAGTCGGCGACGACCGTCTGCCCGGCCGCGGCTCCCAGCACCGCGGAGCCGAGGGCGTCGCCGACCTCGAGCGGCATGTCGAGCCAGCCCTCCTCCCAGCCGCGGATGAGGCGGCCGCCCCACTCCTCCTCCGCGAACCGCGCGAGCTGGGCGACGCTCGCGCGCAGCGGCCGGCCGAGCGAGTTGCCGTCGAGGTAGGAGCGGACCTCGGGGGTGCGGACGAACAGCTCGGGGCAGTGCGCGAGCGGGTCCTGGGCGTCGAGCGGATGCATGCCCTCACCCTAGGTCGCGGGTGCCGGGCGCGACGCGCGCCGCCGGGGTCCCGGATGCGTGCCGCCGGGGTCCCTGACGGGTGCCGCCGGGGTCCCTGACGGGTGCTGCCGGGGCCCCTGACGCCGCTCGGACGCCGCCCACTGTCCAGAAGTCGTCGCACTCGGCGTCGACTGCGACAACTCTTGAGCACTCGCGAGCCCTCACCGGAGCCTCCCCCACTGTCCAGAACTTGTCGCACTCGGCGTCGACTGCGACAACTCCTGAGCACTCGCGAGCCCTCACCCGGAGCCCCTCCCCCCACTGTCCAGAAGTCGTCGCACTCGGCGTCGACTGCGACAACTCCTGAGCACTCGCGGACCCGCGCACTCGAGCCGGTCGCCACTGCTCCGAAGTCGCCGTACTCGCGCTCCAGTACGGCCGCTTCCGCGTGGTCGCGAGCCGCCGGGCCTGTCCCAGCGGTCGTCGCCGAGTGCGCAGAAGTTGTCGCACTCGAGCTCGAGTGCGACAACTCCTGGACAGTCGCGGGAGCCGGAGGAGAACGGAGCGGGAGCCGGAGGAGAACGGAGCGGGAGCCGGAGGAGAACGGACCTCGAGCCGGCGAGCGCCCCCGCACCCGCGAGCACGGCCGCGCACCTGGGAAGTCAACGGGCGGACGCCGCGCCCCGCCCCGCCTAGCCTCCGAGGAC
>NZ_PSTP01000037.1:0-5799 GCF_002930935.1 Rathayibacter sp. AY1A2
GCCCTCCGACCCCGCCCCCGTCCGACCCTTCACAGCAGGAGACCACCCATGCGCAGACGATTCATCCCACTCGCCGCCGTCCTGGCGTCGACCGCCGCCCTCACCGGCTGCAGCGGCTTCGGAGGAGGAGGCGGCGGTTCGGCCGACGCCGACTCGATCACCTTCACCACCTGGGCCAGCGAGTCCGAGCAGGCGGCCTTCGAGTCGCTGATCACCGACTTCGAAGCCGAGCACGAGGGGGCGAGCGTCGAGCTCAACGTCGTCCCCTACGACCAGATGTTCAGCAACATCGACGCGCAGCTGTCGTCGGGCGAGGCCCCCGACGTGTTCCGCGTCGACTACGGCAACCTCGGCGTCTACTCCAGCCAGGAGCAGCTGCTCGACCTGACCGACCGGATCGACGACTTCGACTCCTTCACGCCCGCGTTCCAGGAGGCCGTCTCCTTCGAGGGGAAGCCCTACGGCGTCCCGCACCAGACCGACGTGTCGGCGCTGCTGGTGAACACGCAGCTGCTCGCGGCGGCCGGCATCACCGACGTGCCGACCACCGCCGACGAGGCGTGGACCTGGGAGGAGTTCGCCGACGCCTCCGCGAAGCTGCGCGCGAGCCTGCCCGCCGAGCAGTACCCGTTCGTCTACAACTGGCAGCTCGGCGGCACGCCCCGCTGGCTGAGCTGGCTGTTCGAGGCCGACGGCACGCTCCTGGAGGAGGACGGCACCACTCCGGCGATCGACTCCGCCGCCGGCGCGAAGGCGCTGGACTTCACGAAGAGCTTCTTCGACAACGACTGGGTCCCGCCGACCAGCTCGGTGAAGTCCGCCACCTACGCCGACTCCTTCTTCACGGAGCAGACCGCGGCGATGGCGTTCGCCGGGTCCTTCCTCGTGCCGGACATCGACGACCTCGCCGACTTCGAGTGGACCGCCACGCCGATGCCCGTCGACGAGCGCGGCGCGACCGACCTCGGCGGCAACGCCCTCGTCGCCACGGCCGACACCGACAACCCCGAGCTCGCGACCGAGTTCCTCTCGTTCATGACGCAGGCCGACACCATGGCCGAGTTCTGCGCGGCGACGAACGAGCTGCCCACCCGGTCCGACATCGACCCCGCGTCGATCGACTTCGCGGTGCGCCCGGACGTGATGCCCGTGTTCGTCGAGCAGGCCGCGACGATCACCCCGCGGGACGTGCAGCAGCTCACCTCGCCGTTCCTCGCGAAGATCTCCGTCGCGATGCAGGACCAGCTCGAGGAGGCGTTCGTCGGCGGACGCAGCACCGAGGAGACCCTCTCCGGCCTCGACGCGGCCATCCAGCAGGCGACCAGCTGGTGACCGCCACCACCCTCCGCGGCCGGGCGGGCTCCTCCGCCCGGCCGCGGTCGGCCCGCAGGCGCGAGGCCCTCGCCGGCTTCGGCTTCGTCGGCCCGAACCTGCTCCTGATGGCGCTGTTCCTGTTCGTGCCGATCCTCTGGGCGATCCAGCTCTCGTTCCAGGAGTCGCGCGGCTTCGGCACGCCCGAGTGGGTCGGCTTCGCGAACTACCTGCGGATGGGCGCCGACCCGGTGTTCTGGCAGAGCCTGGGCAACACGCTCCTCTTCACCGCGGTCACCGTGCCGCTCGAGCTCGCCGGCGGCCTCGGCCTGGCCGTGCTGCTCAACTCCGTCCTGCCCGCGCGCGGGATCTTCCGCACGGTGATCGTGCTGCCCCTGGTGATCTCGGGCGTCGCCTCCGGGATGATCGCGGTCACGATCTTCAGCGAGTCCTCGGGCATCGTGAACAAGGTGCTGAGCTCGCTGGGCGCCTCGCCGGTCGCGTGGCAGTCGGACGGCTCCGCGGCGATGATCTCGGTGATGCTGACCGCGGTGTGGCTGCGGATCGGCTTCAACATGGTGATCTACCTGGCGGGCCTGCAGAGCGTCTCGCCCGAGCTCTACGAGGCCGCCCGGATCGACGGAGCGACGCGCTGGCAGCAGTTCCGCGCACTGACGGTGCCGCTGGTCGGCCCGTCCACCTTCTTCCTGCTGATCATGAACGTGATCGCCTCGTTCCAGGTCTTCGACATCGTCTTCGTGATGACGGGCGGCGGCCCCGGCTTCTCCACGTCGGTGCTCGGCACCTACGCGTACCGCAACGGCTTCCAGGTCCGCGAGCAGGGCTACGGCGCCGCGCTCGGCGTCGTCATCCTGCTGGTCTCCCTCGCCTTCACCTACCTGCAGTGGCGCACGAGCCGCACGCGCGACCTCGTCGACTAGGAGCCCTCATGTCGTCCTCCACCGTCACCACGCCCGCCGCGGTCGCCGCGGCCACCGCCCGCGAGACCCCGCGCCGGCGTCCCTCCCGCCGCGACGGCTCCCGCTCCGGACTCGTCGTCCGCCTCGTCGTCGCGATCGTCGCCTCGGCGGTCGTGTTCTTCCCGCTGTACTGGATGCTCGTCATCGCCTTCTCGCCGCGCGGCGAGGTGTTCGCGCCCGGCCCGCCCCGCTTCTGGCCGAGCGAGATCTCGTTCGAGAACTTCGCGACGGTGTTCGCGCGCTTCCCCGTGGGCGAGTGGTTCGTCAACTCGGTCGTGATCGGGGTGTTCGTCACGGTGTTCACCGTCGTGGTGAACCTGCTGGCCGGCTGGGGCTTCGCGCGGCTGCGCTTCCCGGGGCGGAACCTGCTGTTCCTGCTCGCACTGGCCACGATGATGATCCCGGTGCAGGCGATCATGGTCGCGCAGTTCAAGCTCGTGACCGGACTGCAGATCTACGGCACCTACTGGTCGGTGATCCTGCCCGGAGCAGCGGCGGCCTTCGGGATCTTCCTCGCCCGGCAGTTCTTCCTCTCCATCCCGGAGGAGCTGATCGAGGCGGCGCGGATCGACGGCGCCGGCCACCTGCGGGAGTTCCTGCAGATCGTGCTGCCGCTCTCGAAGCCGCTGATCGCCGTCCTGATCCTGCTGACTCTGCTCGGCAGCTGGAACGACTTCGCCTGGCCGCTGATCGCCCTGAAGGACAACGAGCTGTTCACGCTGCCGATCGGCCTGCTTTACCTCAAGGGCCAATCGACGCCGGACTACAGCGCGAGCATGGCGCTGGCGCTGGTGTCGGTGCTGCCGATGGTGCTGCTGTTCCTGTGCTTCCAGCGCTACTTCGTGCAGGGGTTCGCGCGCAGCGGCATCCGGTGAGGTCGGGCGGCGGCACGGGCGGGGGCACGGGCGGCGGCACGGGCGGCGTGGAGCGGTCGCCGCGGCCGGACGCTCCTGACCGGACGGGGCAGGAGAGGACAGGGCAGGGCAGGAGAGGACAGGGCACGGGTGGCGTGGAGCGGTCGCCGCGGCGGGACGCTCCTGACCGGACGGGGCAGGAGAGGACAGGGCAGGGCAGGAGAGGACCGACGGACGCGGCGGGCGGCGGAGAGCGTGAACCACGTGGAGCTCGTCCGGTCGTGATCTTCCGAGTTCGACGGCTCTCCTGCGTGGCGGGGGCGTCCGCCAGCCGGAGCGGGACGGGGGCGGACCGGGACGCGGTGGCCGACGCCCCGAAGCGCCGAAGCACGACGGGACACGGGGCTCGAGGCTCGGAGCTCCGGGACACGGGGCTCGGGGCTCGAGGCTCGGAGCTCCGGGACACAGGGCTCGGAGCTCAGAACTCGGAGCTCGAGGCTCGACGAAGCGCGAACGTGCCGACGGACCTCGCGGCGCCGGAGGTGCGAGAGCGCGAGGGCGCCTGGGCGTGTCCAGGCCCGGCGATGCACCGCCTCGCGGCCGACGGAGTGTCGGATCGCCCGGCAGGTCGGGCTGCGGATCAGAACGGCGGAGACGCGTCCACGAACCGCGGCCGCGTCGGCGACAGCAGCGATGGCGACGGTCGAGGTGACGACGGTCGCGATGACCTCAGCTGCGATGACGAGGATCGTGGTGACAGCGGGTGCGGCTGCTGCTCCGGCTGCGGCTCCGGCTCCGGTTCTTGCGCCGACTGCGGCGTCGGTCGTCGCGTGGGCGGCAGCGGAGCCCCGGGCAGCGCCCGCGGTCGGTCGGTGATCCGACGGCCGGTGGGGGTCGTCCAGACGACGGTGCCGTCCGGATGGAGGGCGTAGGTCCAGCGGTCGCCGTGGCGGACGTGGTGGTGCGCGACGCAGAGCGAGGCCAGGTTGCCGAGGGCGGTCTCGCCTCCGTTCCGCCACTCGAGGGTGTGGTCGGCCTCGGCCGTCGAGGACGAGCGGGTGCAGCCGGGGAACCGGCAGGTCCGGTCGCGCAGCTGCAGCTGGAGGCGCATCCGAGGGGGCGGGACGCGGAGGGTCCTGCCGACCGACGTCACCACTCCCGTGTCCGGATCGGTCAGCACCCGCGTGAAGGTGGCCGCCGTGCGCACGAGCTCCCGGGCGACGTCGGCGGGGACGAGACCGTAGCCGTCGAGTTCGGCCGGCGCGTCGTCGAGGCCGACCGCGGTGCTGGCGGCGAGGGTGAGGCGCACGTCGGCGCGGACTCCGGAGACCGAGGCGGGGCTTCCGAGTACAGAGGCGGGGATTCCGCTCGCTCCTTCGCCAGAGGATCCGTCGCCCGAGGATCCGTCTGCGGAGATGTCGCCGTCGATGAGCAGATCGACGAGTGCGTCGGCCCGCAGCTGCGCGAGCGTCCGGCCGTCGCCGAGGGAGATGTCAGCGTCTCCACCGGCGCCGCCACCCGTCTCCGCGCCGAGCCCGGCACCAGCACGCGCACCAGCACCAGCACCAGCACCAGCACCAGCACCAGCGTCCGTTCCCGCACCGACTGCTACCCGGGCATCGCCACGGGCACCAGCACCGCTCTGTGCAGTCGCAGTCGCACTCGCACTCGCACTCGCACCTGCACCTGCACCTGCACCTGCACCTGCACCGAGCCCGATCCTCGCCGCGTCCGCCCCGTCGCGGAGCGAGCGGGCGATCCGGTCGAGACGGTTGTAGGCGCCGACCGCGACCGGGGCCGGCAGCAGGGCGCAGAGCGTGGCCATGCCGTCGGCCTCGGCGCCGAGCCACACGCTGCGGTCCTCGCGGGCGCGGGCGTGGCGCTCGGTGAACGGCTGCTCGTGCAGCTCGTCGCGCAGCCGCGCCACGGTCCGGCGGAGCTGGGTGGGCGTCTGCGAGAGCGCCGCGGCGGCCGCCCGCTCGTCGAAGGACGCGCGCGACGGAGCGGGGAGGGTCGCGGCGGCGGCGCAGACGACCTCGCCGGCCTCCCAGAGGATCCGGGCCTCGGCCAGGAGGGTGCGGGTCGCCGGGAGGTCCTCGATGAGGAGCCGAGCGTGCTCGAGACGCCGAGACGCCACGCGCTCCGACATCCCGAGCGCCGTCGCGAACTCGGCTCGGATCGAGCGCTCCACGAGGTCTCCCGCCTCGCTCCGGGAGAGACGACTCCCCCGCGCGAACGACTCCGGCACGAGCAGCGCCGCCCGGTACGCCGTGTGCAGGGCGACGGCCCCCGCGAGCAGCACCGGTGCCGAGGAGCGGGCGAGCCCCGCCGCGAGACCGGCGAGCGCGCGCACCGCGTCGAGCGTCTGCGCCGTCTCGCCCGCGCGCACCGCCTCGACCGCCTGCGCCGCGTCACCCGAACTTCTCATACGTGTATTGAATCAGCGACAACCGACATCGGGCCGGGGCCCGTGACCAGGATCGGGACAACGGAGCCGGTACCCCGCCTGTGGAGGGACGAACCGCCGGCGAGCGCGGGCTCGCACACCGCTGTACGCGCGATTCCTGAGCCGAGCACCAGCCCGCGCCGCCCACCCCGCTCGAACCCGTCCGCTCGAACCGGGGCCGCTCGAACCCGCCCCAACCCGGCCGCCC
>NZ_PSTP01000038.1:0-5332 GCF_002930935.1 Rathayibacter sp. AY1A2
CCCCCGACCTCAGGACACCGTGAACCCTCAGGACACCGCGAAAGCCCCCGCCTTCCCCTGGATCGGCCTGCTCACGCTCGCCGGCGCCGTCTTCGTCTCCGTGACGAGCGAGTTCCTCCCGACCGGGCTCATCCCCGACATGTCGCGCGACCTCGGGGTGAGCATCTCGCTCACCGGCCAGCTCGTCACGATCTTCGCCGCGACCGTCGTCGTCGCGACGACTCCGCTGACCCTGGTGACCCAGCGCTTCTCGCGCAAGAGCCTCCTCCTCGTGGCGCTGTGCACCATCGCGGTCGCCAACGTCCTCGCCGCGCTCGCCCCCACCTTCGGGCTGCTCATCGGCGCGCGCATCCTCGGCGGGCTCGCCCACGGCCTCTTCTGGGCGATCGTCGCCGCCTACTCCGCGCACCTCGTCGCTCCGGAGCAGCTCGGCCGCGCGACCGCGATCACGGCGGGCGGCGGATCCGCGGCCTTCGTCCTCGGCGTCCCCCTGGGCACGGCGCTCGGGCACGCGTTCGGCTGGCGGCCCACCTTCGCGATCCTCGGCGGCGTCGTGCTCGTGCTCGCGCTGATCGTGGTGAAGTTCCTGCCCGCGGTCGACCACCACATCCCGCTGCGGACCGGCGAGATCCGCCTGCCGGCGCGGAAGGACCGGACGCTCCCCCGCATCATCGGCGTCTGCGTCGTCATCCTGCTGGTGCTGATCGGCCAGAACACCCTCTCGACCTACATCACGCCCTGGCTCGAGAACGCCTCCTTCGCCCCCGACACGGTGCCGCTCGTGCTCTTCGCGTTCGGCGGCGCAGGGGCGGTCGGACTCGTCCTGGCCGGCTTCGCGACCGACCGGTTCCCCCGCTCGGGCTTCGTGGTCGCCGCGATCGCGGTCGTGCTGGCGCTCGCGGGCCTGGCCGTCGCCGCGGGCACCGGCGCCGCCACGGCCGTGGTCGTCGCCGCGGTGATCTGGAACATCGCGTTCGGCGGCATCCCGGCGATGCTGCAGACCCGGATGCTGCGCACCTCCTCCTTCCAGCTGCGGAGCCTCGCCGCGGCGCTCCAGACGACGGCGTTCAACATCGGCATCGGCGGCGGCGCGGTCGTCGGCGGACTGGCGATCGACGCGAGCGGGCTCGACGTGCTGCCGTGGGTCGCGATCGTCATCGTCGTAGTGGGGCTCGTCGTCAGCCTGATCGTCGACGCCCGGGCGACGGCGGCGGTGCGGGCGGAGGCGGTCCCTACTCGCTGATCGTGTCCACAACGGCCTCCAGCTTCGTGAACACGGCGGTGTTCCTGCGCTGTGAGCACGGCAGCCTTTCTCAGTCGTGGTCACGGCGGCCTCCTGCGTCCTGAACACGGCGCCGTTCCGCCGAGGCGAACACCGGGATGTCGTCCGCACGGACGACGCGGCGCCCCGGGGAGCAGGGGATACGGTCGAGGGATGAGAGACGGAACCCGATGAGCCCGAGCACCCCCGAGCCGCCGCTGACCCTCCCCTACTACGGGGCTCCGCCGATGGCGGCGCTCCGCCGCTTCTTCGGCAACTACCTCCGCTTCCGCGGGAGGGCGAGCCGGGCCGAGTACTGGTGGATCATCCTCCTCGGCAGCGTCCTCACCGCGCTCCTGCAGCTGGCTGACGGCGGCCCGTGGCGCCTCGACTTCACGCTGACCCCGTACCCGAGCGGCGCGCCGTTCCAGACCTTCTGGGTGTCGCTCGCCGCGGGCGCCATCGCGCTGGCGACGTTCCTCCCGTCGCTCTCGCTGATCTGGCGGCGACTGCACGACGTGAACCGCAGCGGGCTGTGGATCCTCGCGATCCTCGTGCCGATCGCCGGCTACGTGTTCCTGCTGATCCTGTTCGTGCTGCCGCCGCGGCCGGAGGGCGCGCGGTTCGACTGAGCGGCGGACGCGTCGGCGGTGGAGTGCCGGACCCGGCCGACGAGTCGGCAGTGCGGCTCGCCTGCCGCCCGCAGGACGACGCCCGTTCTCGCATCAACCGCAGGAACCGTGATGCGCCCGAGCCCCAGGGTCGTGTAACCGGCTTCCTTCTCACCGGTGACCCTGGACGTGCCGATCGCGAGACAGATCACTGACCAAGCGAGAGCGGCGAAGAACAGCACCAGCTGCACGAAAAGGGGCAGACGCGATCCCGGAGGAAGGACCGCGAACCCGACGAAGAGCCAGATACAGGCGATCGCCTGGGCGAGAGTTCCCCACCCGGTGCTGAGAACACGTGTAAGCGCAGACCAACCGGGCAGCACTTCCACCCTCTCCGGCACCAGCGCAGGTACCCTCTCCGCCCCCGACATCATGCGCCCTCCGTCGGCGGCGCCAGGGCGACAGCGCCAGCGGCGCGCGCATCAGCCCGCTGCACCGCCCGATAGACCGTCGACCGCGCGACCTTGAACTCCGCCGCGAACTCGGCGACGGTGCAGTTCCCGGCACGATGCTCTGCGACCAGATGCGCCTCGATCTTCGGCGACAGCTTCGGCTGACGGCCACGCAGACGCCCCTTGGCCTTCGCGACCTTCATCCCCTCACGAGTGCGGGCACGAATCAGATCCCCCTCGAACTCCGCGACCATCGCGAGCACGTTGAACAGCAGCCGGCCGATCGGATCCTCCGGATCGTGGACCAATCCCCCGATGCTGAGCTTCACCCCGCGGCGGGTCAGCTCATCAACGATGTCGCGAGGGTCTGTGATGGACCGCGCGAGCCGGTCGAGCTTCGTTACGAGCAGAGTCGATCCGGCGTTGCACGCAGCCAGCGCCTCTCGTAGCGCGGGACGCTCGCGGTTCCGGCCGGTCAGACCCAAGTCGGCGTAGATCTGATCGGATGGGACGCCGGCCGCCCGGAGCGCGTCCCGCTAAGCGGTCGCATCCTGCTTGTCGGTTGAGACGCGGGCGTATCCCACGAGCGACCGTGCGCTCAGTGTGTCAGTTGACGCCCCACCATCGGGCATCTCATCGGGCGGGTCTATTGCGACAAACAGCGCCGCGAGATTCCGGTCTCATGCGCGGCCATCCTGGGCGGTCGGATGACGACCCCTCATCGGACGCCGGACGCATCGACGCACTAGCCCTCCGAGGCTCGCGCCGCACTACCGTCGAATGCGCCCGCCCAAGGCACCCCTAATCCAGTAAGGGGGTGTCCTGCCCGCAGCACGGTGAGGGTGGCAGCCCGTTCGAGCCGGGCCGGGTCAGAGGAGCCTCGCGCTGCGGGCGCGAGGCTCCCGCTCGACGCGGAGAGCGATTCCCTATCGGTACGCATGTCCAAATCCTCGCGCATCGAACAGGGGCCGGAGAGGCTCCTCGACGCCGGAGCGGCTGTCCTCATCTACTCCGGAGGTGTCCGTTAGGGGGACTTGGGTTCAGCCGGTCGTTGCAATACCACCGTGAGTCGGAGTGTTGGCGATGGGATCGAAGTTGAAGCAGCGTGCCCGGGGTGGCGCGGTTCTGGGAGCTGCCGAGGGAAGGGTCGAGTCGGTCGGCGGCCCGTGATGCTGTCGGCGTGCCGGTGAAGAGCCGCTCAACGGAGCAATCAGCTGCTTTCCGTCCGTCGCCTCGCAGGGGGTGTCTGCTCGGATCTTATGCTTGATTCGTCACATTGTTTAGTGGTTCAGTATCGCGTCGACGTTTTCGGTCGTTCCGTATCCCACCATTCGATGAGGTTGGCGTGCAAGATTAGCGCGAAGGCTTCGACTGCAAGGTCGCCTCCGGTGGTCAGGGAATCGATTGCGGCAGGGTCCCACTGGTCGAGATTCACTACCTCGTCAGTGGAGGTGGGTGTAGCTCGAATGGTTGTGTCAACGCTCCATCCGTTTGAGCTGTGGGTTGCGGTAGCCGCGATGACGTCGTACGGGGTGGAGTAGTGGCGGCGCATCCACCCCACGACGTCGGCGAGGTCGCGGGTGTCGGTCAATCGTTCTCGATCGGGGTGTAGACGGGGCATCCGGTCCCGTAGGGCGGTTGGATGATGGGTGCGGCGGTGGTGCTGCTGGTAGATCGGGTGTTTATGGTGCTGTCGATTTTGTAGGCGTTGACGATGCCGATGGGGTTAGCGAGGGGATCGGAGCCGTTGTAGGCGTTATATCCGAAGAGAACGAAGTAGACGGGTGTGCAGTTTGCGTCGTAGAGCGTCTTAGAGCCTGAGCTCCCGGGTGCGTAGAGGCCGTAGCTGAGTGTCTGCTGAATATCGAAGTTGGTGTCCGCGTCAAAGTGGCCGCGAGCGATGATGTGATTCAGTCCGAACCGGGAATTTCCGCAACGCAGCGGCAAGTCCCCCTGGTCGTTGCTGTAGCTGCCGAGCGAGTGGTCGTACGTCTGTCCGTCGCAGGAATGAGTGTTCAGTCCTGGTACGTCAGCCTGAGCGGCAGGTGCGACAACCGTACCCAGGACGAGCGCAACGAACACCGTGGCGATTTTGCCAGCGGACCGATTTCGTGAGGTGTGCATGACTATTACGACCTTCATCCAAGTCCCCGCGCTCACCCCTTGTGAGCGGTCGTCGTGCACGTCTAGGCCTACTCCGCATAGCTCGGCAATACAACCCTGGGTGTTGCCGACACCCGGGCTTGGCAGCGGGACACGCATGCCCTTCGAAGATCATCAGTGGGACAGTGTTCGTGGCAGCGAGCTGCAAGTTGGCGTCTGCGGGAGGGCCGTTCCCCGCACCAGCCCGGCGCGCGGGATGCGCCGCGCGCGGGCGCGGGCGGCAGCGTTCCGCAGGACAGCCGCTCGCGGCCATCACTGCTACTGCAGCGACCAGCGCCAGTTCCGAGCGCAGTAGGAACATCCCGCGCTGATGTCCTCCGGCCCGAACGTCGGAGTAATGATCGACGGTGCGAGCTTCACCGCCACAGGCTTCGCGGGACGATACCGCTGCCCGCAGACGTCTAGGCGCCCGGCCAACCATCCCCATACGGAACGGATGCAGCGCCCGTTCCTTGGTCCGTGTCACGCCGGCGGTGCACCGCGCTTCGCGCGCGTGGTTAGGGGATGAACTCTTGGGACCAGTAATCGGCCCGCATCTTCAGGAGAGGTCCCTCGATGGCGGAACTGACCGTGATGGTGCGCGGGTCCCAAAGCGTTCCTGCGATGCGCGCTTGCGGCGTCGTTCCGAGCTCGCTCGACAGCTGCTCGGGAGTCATCGCGTCGGGCGGGCGCACCGAGAACTGCCGCCAGCATCCACCGGAGGCGCACTCGACGGTCTCGCTGACGAGCTCGCTTCCGGCCGGAAAGTCGATGGCCGAGGCCGCCGGCACGTCCCCCTCGGTCCGGAAGACGGCCAGACCGGCGTAGTACACGAAAGCGCAGAGGACGGCTGCAGCCGCGATCGT
>NZ_PSTP01000039.1:0-5305 GCF_002930935.1 Rathayibacter sp. AY1A2
TCGTCGCGCTCGGCTCGACCGCCGCGTTCGCCGCGGCACCGTCGAGCACGCCGACCTCCAGCGCCACACCGCTGCGCTCCACCTCGAGCGGTGCCCTCGGCGGGCGCATCGGTGGACGGCGCACCGGTCGAGGTGGAGTGCAGCGGTGTGGCGCTGGAGGTCGGCGTGCTCGACGGCGTCGCGGCGAACGCGGCGGTCGAGCCGAGCGCGACGAGTCCGAGTGCGCCGACGGCGATGCCGATGGTCAGGGCGCGCTTCTTCGGACGGCGCGGCCCGAAGCTCGAGCCCTTCTCGGCGGGGGTGGTCGACTCGGTCATGGGTGTCTCCTCGTTCCGGCCCGGTGCCGACCCCGTTCGGGATCGGTTGCGGCCGGTTCCATCTCAGATTCGAAGGCGAATCTGAAGCCGGACTTAAGAACAGACCCTCCACAGCAGACGCCGGGTGCGCCCCGATCCGCGGCCCCTAGGTTCGAGCACATGCCCTCCTCCGCCCGTGTGCTCCTCATCGAGGACGACGACGCCATCCGCTCCTCCGTCGAGACCGCGCTGCGCAGCGAGCGCTTCACGGTCCGCGGTCTCGTCTCCGGCGAGGACCTCGCCCGCGAGCTGAGCACCTTCGCTCCGGACCTGGTGATCCTCGACTGGATGCTCCCCGGCCCGAGCGGCATCGTGCTCGCCGAGCGGATCCGCCGCAGCAGCGACGCGGCCGTGATCATGCTCACCGCCCGCGACGCGGTCGACGACCGCCTCCGCGGCTTCGACGAGGGCGTCGACGACTACGTGGTGAAGCCGTTCGTGCTCGCCGAGCTCGTCAAGCGCGTGACCGCCGTGCTGCGCCGCCGCGGCCGCATCCCGTCCGTCGTCGAGATCGGCGACCTCGTCGTCGACCCGGAGTCGGGCCGCGCCCGCCGCGGCGGCGTCGCCCTCGACCTCACCGCGACCGAGTTCCGCCTCCTCGCCTTCCTCGCCGGGAACCGCGGCCGCACCCTCACCAAGACCCAGATCCTCACGCAGGTCTGGGGCTACGACCACGTCGACCCGAACCTCGTCGAGGTGCACCTCAGCTCCCTCCGCAAGAAGATGGAGGCGCACGGCGACCGGCTCGTGCACACCGTCCGCGGCCTCGGCTACCGGGTGGAGGCGTGAGCCGCTCCCAGCCGGGCGCCCTGCGGACCGGCTCCCTCCGCCTCCGCACCGTCCTGGCCGTGCTCGCGCTGCTGGCCGTTCTGCTCCTGGCCCTCTCGGCGACGGTGCAGGCGGTGCTCGGCGAGCGCCTCCGCGACCAGATCGAGGAGCGGCTGCAGGACCGCGCCTCCGCCGCCGCCGCGCTGGTCGGCACGATCGCCGACGACGCCCTCGCCTCCCGCCTCTCGGCGCAGGGCGTCTCGGTGCGGATCACGAGCCCCGAGGGCGAGGACGTCGTGGCCGGGCCGAGCCCGGAGCAGCTGCGCCTGGGCCCTGGAGCCGCCGACCAGCTCGGAGAGCCGCCGTCGCCGCCCGGCACGAGCTCCTCCTCCGGAGCCGTCCCGCCCCGAGCCGCCTCCGCCGCCGTCATCGTCGTCGTCTCGAGCAGCGTCGCCGCCGACGACGAGCTGATCACCCTCGAGTCGACCCTCAGCGACGGCACCCGACTCCAACTCACCAGCGAGGCCGGATCGGTGGGCAGCACCCTCGCGCAGCTGAACGGGATCCTGCTCGCCGCGTCGGCCGTGTTCCTCGTGCTGGCCGCCCTCGCGCTGATCGTCGTGGTCCGCGCGACCCTCCGGCCCCTCGAGCGGATGACCGACGTGGCCCGCGACATCGCGCACGGCGACCGCGGGCGGCGGCTGCGCCCCTCCCGTCCGCGGACGGAGCTCGGCCGCACCGCGACCGCGTTCGACGAGATGCTCGACGACCTCGAGCAGGCCGAGCGCAGCGCCCTCGCCGCCGAGGCGACGGCCCTCGCGGCGGAGCAGCGGATGCGCGCGTTCGTCTCGGACGCCGCGCACGAGCTGCGGACGCCGGTCGCCGGCATCCAGGCCGCCGCCGACGCGCTCGTCCGCGGCGACGGCGGCGAGCAGGAGCGCGAGCGCCTCTCCGTGCACGTCGTGCGGGAGTCGCTGCGCGCGGGCCGCCTCATCCAGGACATGCTGTTGATGGCGCGGCTGGACGAGGGCCTGGCTCTGGAGTCGCGTCCGCTGGACCCGGCGGGCGTCGCCGAGGCCGCGATCGAGCGCCAGGAGCTGCGCCGCCCGGGCCTCGCGATCGAGCTGCACCGGCCCGCCGAGCCGCTCCTGGTCAGCGCCGACGCCGACCGGCTGGCTCAGGTGCTCGGCAACCTCCTCGAGAACGGTGCCCGCTTCGCCCGCTCCCGGATCGACGTCGCCGTCGAGGCGGCCGCCGACTCCGTCACGATCACCGTCGACGACGACGGCCCCGGCATCGCCGAGGCCGACCGTGAGCGCGTCTTCGACCGCCTCGTCCGCCTCGACGACGCCCGCAACCGCGCCGACGGCGGCTCGGGCCTCGGCCTGCCGATCGCGCGCGGGCTGGCCCGGGCCCTCGGCGGCGACCTCGTGGCGGAGGCGAGGCCCGTCGGCGCCCGCTTCCGGGTGACGCTGCCTCGCGCGGGGTGACGCCGCCCCGCTCCCCCTAGGCTCGACGGGCGCGCGGGCCCCGCTCCGCCCGAACGGCAGGAGTGGCTCCATGGACAGGGACGACGCGGAGCAGCGTGTCCGGCAGGCCCGCGACGAGGCCCCGAGGTTCGGGAGCGGTCCCCTGCTCGCCACCTTCACCGTCCGCCACCGCCGCGGACTCGACGTCGCCTTCGTGCTCGACGGCGCCGACGGGGACTTCCAGATCGGCATGGGCGCCGCGTCCGACGACTTCCGGAGCGTCCTCACCGTCGGCGTCGACCGCGAGGACGGCCGCATCCGCGGCGTCTCCAGCTGGACCGTCGACGGCCGCGAGAGCCGCGTGCCCGTGCGGATCCTGCACCGCTCCGCCACCGTGATCATCGTGGAGGCCGCTCCCCTCCCCCTCGACCGGCGCCCGTCCTCGCTCAAGTGCTGGTCCTTCCTCCGCCGGGCCTCCGCCGACCACCACTCCGACGTGCTGGGCTTCGTGTCCCCCGACCTGGCCGACCTCCCCCCGGTCCGGCTCCTCACCGATCCGCGGGCGCGGCGCGGGCGCTGAGCCGGCCTCGCGCGAGGGGACGGATCCCCGCCCGACCCGCAGGCGCCGGTGGGATCATGCGCTGACGTGATCCCGCCCGGAGGTCCGCCCGACCCGGAGGAGCGCTCGTGACGCAGGAGGTGCAGTCGACCCGGCTGCGATCGCTCGGAAGCGAGGCGTTCTTCGGGGCGACGGTGGTCGTCGCGGCGGCGTGGTCGGGCGCTCGGGCCTACCAGCTCTACGGAGGGTGGGGCGTGGTGCTCGCGGTGGCGGCGGTGATCGTCGCGGGGCTCGGCTTCGGGCTCCGGCGGCGCGTCGAGGAGCGGTGGTCCCGGCCGAGCCTCGAGAGGCTGCGGGCCGAGCATCCGGACGGCGGCGTCACCGCGGTGCTGAACACTCCGGAGACGCTGGCCTCGCTGCGGACGCTCGCGGTCGCCGGAGCCGCGGTCGACCTCCCGGCGCTGCGCGCGGCGAAGCCGGACCCCGTGCTGCTGGCCGTCGTCACCGCGAGGGCGCTCTCGCTGTTCCGCGCCGACGCGGACCTCTCGCCGATCGCGTTCCTGCCCCTCACCGCCGGGGACGCCCCCGAGTCGGTGACGGGCTACCACCACGGTCACGCGCTCGCGGCTCCCGTTCTCACGGTCCGGCAGCAGGGGACGGAGCAGCGGCTCGCCCTCTTCCCCGCCGACGGCGCGCGGACGATCACCGGTGTCCTCGGCCGCTGAGCGAGGCCCGCTGCGCATCGCCGGGAGTCTCCGCCCCGCGGCGGATCCGGCAGCGCCGCGCCGCGCGTAGCGTCGGGCGATGGACATGTCACTGCTCGGCACCAGCGTGGTCGCCGCCCTGTGCGGGGCCGCGTATCTCGGAGTCGCGATCCTCGCGGTCGCGCAGGTCCTCCGCTCCGGCCTCGATCCCCTGCGGAAGGGCCTGTGGACGATCGCCGTCGTGGTGGCGCCCTTCCTGGGGTCGATGGCGTGGTTCCTCGTCGGGCGGCCCGGAGCCCGAGCCTGAGACGCGGCTCAGCCCGCACCCATGCCTACGATCACCGATCGCGCAAGCACCTGCTCGCGGGGCGCCCGCACGTCAGCATGAGCGGGATGGACACGATCGAGGAGGCGGGCGCCTGGGCGCGCGATCTGGTGCGCCGCGAGTTCGGCATCGGCCTCGTCGACCTGGAGCCCGTCATCGGCGGACTCGACCACGGAGCGCGCGTCTGGTGCGCGGCCGACGGCTCCGGGGCGCTGTGGAGCGTCAAGGCGTCGGCCCGCGACGGGCGCTTCGGCCTCGCGCTCTCGGCGTCGCTGGGCGAGTCGGGGGTGCCGGGCGTCGCGGCGCCGCACCGCGCCTCCGACGGGCGCCCCTGGGCGGAGGACCGCGGGCTGCGGGTCTCGGTCGCGCCGTGGATCCTCGGCGAGGACGCCGTCGACTCCGGCGAGGACGCCCTCGACTGGGAGGGGTTCGGCGCGGTCCTGCGCTCCGTGCACGACGCCGAGCCGCCGGCACTCGCGCCTCCCGTGCGGCGGGGCATCCGCCGTGTCCGCCGTCCGCTCGCCGACCTCCTCGCCGAGACCGACGAGAGGATCGATGCGCAGCCGGAGCCCCGCCCCCGCCTCACCGCGCTGTGGCGCGCGAACCGCTCCCGCCTCGACGCCCTCGCCGACTCCGAGCGGCGGCTGAAGCGCGCCCGCACGCCCACTTCCCGCGTGCCCCTCCACGGCGACCCGCATCCCGGCAACGTCGTCATCGACGAGAGCGGCCGCCCCTGGCTGATCGACTTCGACGAGGCCACCGTCGCCCCGCGGGAGGCCGACCTGCTCCTGATCGAGCTGGGCGTCATCTACTCGCGGCCGATCAGCGACGTGCAGCGCTCGGCGTTCCGCGCGGGCTACGGCGAGGCCCTGATCGACGACGAGCGGATCGTCCGCTTCGGCTGCGTCCGCGCGGTCGAGGACGTGGCCGCCACTGTCGCGCTGGCCCTCGCCGACCCGGAGCCGGAGGAGCGCGAGGCCGCCTCCGTGCCCGCCTCCCGCCTCGGCCGCGCCGCCTCGGCGCTGCCCGTCCCCACTCCGCTCGACCTGCTCGCCGGCCAGCTCGGCCCGCACGGCCTCGTCTCGCTCGTCGAGACCGCCCTCCGCCGCCCCGCCTGACGCGGC
>NZ_PSTP01000004.1:0-136110 GCF_002930935.1 Rathayibacter sp. AY1A2
GTGCCCGAGAGGCCCGCGCGGCCGGCCGCCGGCACGTCGTCCGCCGGGAAGAAGCGAGGAGCCTCCGGCTCCCGCACGCCCTCGGCGCCCCGTGCCGCATCCGCCCCGCGCACCCCCCGCCCGAAGCAGCCGCCCGCTCCGCCCTCGTCCGCGTGGATCGCCGGCGTCCGCGGCTCCGGCTTCACGCTGCTGGTGATGGGGATCATGATCCTCGCGGTGGTCGTGCTCGCCCCGAGCATCAAGAACTTCGTCGAGCAGCGCGCCGAGATCGCCGAGCTGCAGCGCTCGGTCGACGCGGCCAAGACCCAGGCGCAGAACCTCGACGAGCAGCGCACCCGCTGGTCCGACCCGGCGTTCATCCGCGCGCAGGCCCGCGAGCGGCTGTACTTCGTGATGCCCGGCGAGGTGAGCTACCTCGTGCTCGACGACGTGACGCTCGCCCAGCAGGCGCAGCAGCCCGCGAGCGACACGGTGCAGGAGACCCCGAGCGACTGGGCCGGCTCCCTGCTGTCCTCGATCGCGGTCTCGGGCCTCGGCGAGCCGACCGCCGATGAGCTGACACCGACTCCGTAGCTCCCGCCCTACCCGTCGCTCCCGCCCGGCCCCGCGTACACTGGAGCGTCCTCCCGGCCGTCCGTCCTCTGGAGCCCCCGTGACCACGCCCCCCTTCGATCCGCCGTCCGAGCGCGACATCGCGGTCGTCTCCGCCCAGCTGGGCCGTCCCGCCCGGGACGTCGTCGGGATCAGCGCACGCTGCGTCTGCGGCGACCCGACGGTGGTCTCCACGAGCCCCCGCCTGTCCGACGGCACGCCGTTCCCCACCTTCTACTACCTGACCCACCCCGCCGCGACGGCCGCGATCTCGCAGCTCGAGGCCACCCAGGTCATGGTCGAGTACAACGCGATGCTCGCCGAGGACGAGGAGCTGCGCGAGGCGTACGCCGCTGCGCACCGGGCGTTCCTGGCCGACCGCGAGAGCGTCGGCTCCGTCCCCGAGGTCGCGGGCATCTCCTCCGGGGGCATGCCCTCGCGGGTGAAGTGCCTCCACGCCCTCGCCGCGCACGCCCTCGCGGCGGGCCCCGGCGTCAATCCGATCGGCGATCTGGCCCTGGCCCGCGCCGACTGGTCTCCCGAGCGCTGCGCCTGCAGGCCGCTCGACGCGTAGCCGCTCCTACCGGAGCCACGGAGGCGCCACCACCGGCGCGCTCTTCGCTAAGCTGATTCCCAGTCGGGGTCAGTGCTGCCCACCGCATCGAGAGCGGGCACTTCGCATTGCGTGAGGGTGTTCGCATTGTCCATCCCTCTTGGAGAGTCAACCGTGCCCAGAATCCTGATCGTCGGAGGCGGCTACGCCGGCTTCTACACCGCGTGGAAGCTCGAGAAGCAGCTCCGCCCGCACGAGGCAGAGGTCACGATCGTCGACCCGCTGCCCTACATGGCGTACCTGCCCTTCCTCCCCGAGGTCGCCGCGGGGTCGATCGAGCCGCGCCACGCGATCGTCTCGCTCCGCCGCCACCTCAAGAAGACCGCGATCCTCGCCGCCAAGGTGACGAAGATCGACCACGCGAACCGCACCGCGACGATCACCCCGACCGTGGGCGAGCCCTACGAGTTCGAGTACGACCAGATCGTCGTCACCGCCGGCTCCGTCTCGCGCACCTTCCCGATCCCGGGCGTCGCCGACAACGCGATCGGCCTGAAGACGATCGAGGAGGCGACCGCGATCCGCGACCGCATGCTCACGAACTTCGACAAGGCCGCGTCGCTCCCCGCCGGCCCCGAGCGCTCGCGCCTGCTGACCGTCACGGTCGTCGGCGGCGGGTTCGCGGGCATCGAGGTCTTCGCCGAGCTGCGCTCCTTCGCGAGCGCGCTGCTCAAGCGCTACCCCGAGATCGACTTCGAGGAGACGCAGTTCCACCTCATCGAGGCGATGGGCCGGATCATGCCCGAGGTCGCCCTCGAGACGAGCCACTGGGTGCTGAAGAACCTCGACCAGCGCGGCGCCACCGTGCACCTCGACACGCAGCTCAAGTCGGCCGAGAACGGCGTCATCCAGCTGTCGACGGGCGAGAGCTTCGAGTCGGACCTCATCATCTGGACCGCGGGCGTCATGGCGAACCCGTCGATCAAGAACTCCGACCTGCCCATCGAGGAGCGCGGCCGCCTGCGCGTGCGCGCCGACCTCCGCGTCGGCCACGACGACGTGCTCGTCGAGGGCGCCTGGGGCGCCGGCGACGCGACGGCCGTCCCCGACCTCACCGGCGGCGGCGTCGGCGGCTTCTGCGTGCCGAACGCCCAGCACGCCGTCCGCCAGGGCAAGCTCATGGCCAAGAACATCACCGCGGTCCTCCGCGGCGAGGAGCCGGTCGACTACGTGCACAAGAACCTCGGCGCGGTCGCGGGCCTGGGCATCGGCATCGGCGTGTTCCAGTCCGGCAAGATCGCCGTGAAGGGCTTCCCCGCCTGGGTGATGCACCGCGGCTACCACGGTCTCGCCATGCCCTCGTGGGAGCGCAAGTTCCGCGTGGTCTGGGGCTGGTGGAACAACCTCTGGCTCGGCCGCGACATCGCCTCGATCGAGGCCCGCGAGTACCCCCGCGGCTCCTTCGAGACCTACGCGTCGCGTCCGCGTCCGGCGGCCCCGGCCGCCGAGGCTCCGGCCGCGCAGGCCCCGGCGCAGATCCCCGGCCAGGCCGGTGCTCCGGTCCCGGTCGGCGGCGAGCCCGCCAAGTCCTGACACCGCCGCCGGGAGGATCCCTCCTCCCGGTGGTCGCCCCCATAGCCCAATCGGCAGAGGCAGACGACTTAAAATCGTCTCAGTCTGGGTTCGAGTCCCAGTGGGGGCACTCCGTCCGACGTGCCGCTCTCTAGGCGGCGCGGGCGTGCGCGCTGCGTCGAGCGGGCTCGAGCAGCCCGGCCTCGAGGGCCTGGGTGATCTCGCCCGGGGTGCAGTCGGCGCAGAGCACGACGAGCTCCTCCTCGGTGTCGCGGCCGCCGGAGCGGTCGAGGACGACGGCGTCGGTTCCGCAGAGTGCGCATTCGATCATGCGGGTACCGTACGTCCGACCTCCGACATGCGCGCGGCAGTGCCCCGGCGCGTCTCGCCCGGATCCGACAGGGCGCCGGGTGCGCCTCCGGACCGGTCGTCCTTCCGGCCGGAGGAGCCCGGTGTTCGGGAATCGGACGAGGATCCCGCGCGCCCGCGCCGCCTCGCCTAGAGTCGTCACCGGGCGGTTCCGCGCCCGGGCGCTCGCGTCCGGATGCGAGCCGCCCGGTCCACGGCGGGCGCCGGAACGGTCCCGCTTCTCGTGCCCGCGGGCACCGTCATGCACCGCCCGGCGACGGGCGGCCGGGAGGCCCCCATGGGGAAGCTGCTCTACGGAGCCTCGGGAGTCGAGATCGAGTTCGACGACCGCACGCTCACGCACGTCCAGATCGTCATCGCCAACAAGCTGCGCCGCCGAGAGAGCTTCTTCTTCTCCTGGCGGGACGACCCGGCGGTCGGCGACGGCCGGTCGAGCATCTGGCTCGACCCCTCCGTGCCCCTCTACTTCAAGTACTTCGGCGGACGGGTCCCCTCGATCAACCGCACCTGGATCGACCTGCTGACCGTCTCGGCGAACTCGTCCGGCGGGCTGCAGCTCGTGCAGGAGCCGGACGCCGCCCCCACCCCGCCGCCGAAGGGCGAGCAGGGCGCCTGACCCCCACCAGCCACGCCCCGGAGAAGAGTCCCATGCAGCGCGACGTCTCGGCCCACCTGACCCTCGACGTCGCGGCTCCGGCCGCCCTCGTCCTCTCGATCGCGGTGGCCGACGCGTACGGGGCGGAGGAGTCGCTGACGCTCACCGTCGACGGCCGCCCGCTCGCCGCTCGCGAGGTGATCGACCAGCACGGCACCCGGCTACACGTGCTCGACGCGCCGGTCGGGCACCTCGTCGTGGACTACTCCGCGCGCGTCCTGGGACGCCTCGATCCGCTCGAGGGCGACGAGGTGGACCGGCTGCGGTACCTGCGGCCGAGCCGCTACGCCGAGTCGGACGTGCTGTGGGCGACGGCCCGGGCCGAGTTCGCCGGCCTCGCCGGGGCGGACCTCCTGCACGCGGTGAGCTCCTGGGTCGGCACGCGGCTGGCGTACGTCCCCGGCTCGAGCCTTTCGACGGACGGGGCCGAGCGGACGCTGCTCGCCCGCCGCGGCGTCTGCCGCGACTTCGCGCACCTCGTCGTCGCCCTCCTCCGTGCGCTGGACGTGCCCGCCCGACTGGCGGCCGTGTACGCCCCGGGACTGCAGCCGATGGACTTCCACGCGGTCGCGGAGGCCTGGATCGAGGGGGAGTGGCGGGCGGTCGACGCGACGACGCTCGCGCCGCGGTCGAGCCTCGTGCGGATCGCGACGGGACGCGACGCGGCCGACACCGCGTTCCTCGGCGTCTACGGCGGCATAGCGACGCTGCGCGAGCTGACCGTCGGCGCCGTGGCCGACGTGCTGCCGGGCGACGACCTCGACCGGCCCGTCTCGATCGGCTGAGCGGGCCCCCGAGCCCGGCTACTCCGACTCGACGAAGCGCCGCCAGGCCCAGATCGACGTGCACACCGCGCTGAAGGCGACGACAGCGAAGAGCACCGGGCCCGCTCCGCCGTCGGTGGACCAGGACGCGATGGTCGGGGTGAGCAGCACGAACAGCACGGTCGTCGCGAGGAGCGTGAGCCCGAGCCAGAGCAGCGGGGACCAGCGCAGGATGCTGCGGCCGGCGGGGCGCCCGACCGGGAACAGCAGCACCACGCTCGAGCCGACCGAGATCAGCGTGGTCGCGCTGAGCACCTCCGCGGCGAGCACGGAGCCGAACGAGCCGTCGGGCGGGACCACGGCGGAGGCGCCCCAGGCGAATCCGGCGAGGCCCAGCAGCGAGACGACGCGGACGGTGGAGAGCTTCGCCCGGTCGACGGCGGACGCGCCCTCGGGGAGGACGAGGCCGATCACCACGCCGAAGAGGAGCGCCGGGTCCAGTCCCGCGAAGCGCGAGACGAGAGCGGCCGCCGCGACCAGGAGCAGCGCGCGCGGAGCGGCGACGACGCCGATCCCGCTGACGCCGATCCGTCGGCCGACCAGCGCGGGGACGGCGGCGGCGACCGCGTTGACCACGGCGACGGCCACGATGACGGCGATCAGCAGGCGCAGGTAGGCGGGCTGGCCGTCGACGCGTCCCGAGAGCAGGACGAGGCCGGCTGCGCAGCCGATCATCCCGACGACCATCAGGCGCGGCGAGGCGGGACCGGTGTCCGGCTTGTCGTCGTACTCGACGGCGGCGCGGTTGCGGCCCGTGAGGTGCCAGCTGCGTTCGGCACGGGGCGCGCGCCCGGCCGCGGCGAGGCGGGCCGGCACGACGACCAGGGCGAGCGAGAGCAGAGCGAGGGCGAGGGAGCGCATCCAGTCGGCCATCGAGACGACGGGCGATCCGGCGGACAGCGCGGTGGTCATCCCGGTCGCCGCGCTCCAGCCGCCCGGCTCCGATCCGGCGTCGGGGGCGGGCTGCGGCGGCACGTCACCGCCGTCCTGGTCGGGAGCCGGGACCGGTGCTGCGGTGGGCTCGGCGGTCGGCTCGTCCTCGGGCGCGGGCGCGGCCTCTCCGGGGCGGACGGGCGACGGGGACGCGGTCGGCGCCGCGCTGCTCGGAGCGGGAGACGCGGCGGCCCCGGGCGCGCTGGGCGCGGCTCCGGGGGCGGCCGGCGTCGTCGCGCTGGGCGTGCCGGTGGGAGCGGTCGTCGCCGCCGCGAAGGTCACGTCGATCCAGGGGCTCGGCGGGCTGTAGTTGCCGGCGCTGTCGCCGGCGATGGCGGAGACCCGGTGCGCGCCCGCCGTGATCGTGCCGCCGGTGCAGCTCCAGGCGCCTCCGCTGACCGCCGCGTCGCAGGTGTTGACCCGGTCCACGTACACGTAGGCGCGAGTGCCGTCCACGCCCGTCCCGGAGTAGGACGCGCCGCCGAGCGGCAGGGCGGCGCCGTTCGACGGCGAGGTGAGGGCGGGGGCGGCAGGAGCAGCGGTGTCGACCTCGAGGGTCACCGGCGCGCTGGCCGGCGAGGCGGCGCTGCCGGCGAAGGAGGCGGTCTGCGTCGCGGTGACGCGGTAGCTGCCCGGCGCCGGAGTGGGGGCGAGCTGGCAGAACCACGCGCCGCCGGAGTCGGCGGTGGCCAGGCACGCGGCGCCGCCGTTCGAGACCGCGGCGACGCTCGCGCCGGGGTAGGCCGTGCCGCGGACCGAGCCCGCGGAGGTCGCCGAGCCGTCGACCGACTCGATGACGGGGGCGCTGAGGACGGCGATCGGGACGGCGGCCGAGGTGGTCCCGCCGCCGGCGAGGAGCTCCACCGCGACCAGGGTCGCCGGCCCGTCGTCGAGGGAGACGGCGCAGCTCCAGCCGCCGTCGGGGCCCGCGGTGGTGATGCAGAGGGGGTCGCCGCCGCCGCGGAGCCCGATCTGCACCTGGTCCCCGGCCGTCGCCGTGCCGGTGACCGTCGTCGCTCCCGTGCTGAGGACCGCGCCGGAGGAGGGAGCGGTGATCGCGAGAGCGGCGGCCTGCGCGGCCGGCGCGGCCAGCCCGGAGACGGAGGCGACGGCCGCGAGGAGCACCAGCAGCAGGGCGGCCGTGCGCCGCGGGGATCGGCGGAGTCGGGGCACCGGCACGACCGGTGAACCCCCCGGTACTGCCACGTCGACGCCCGATTTCACGATGCGTCCATTGCACGGGGGCAGGGGGGAGCTGTCAAGCGCGCCGCACCACTGTTCCCGGATGTACACCATCCGGAGGAGGCGTCTCAGTCGGTCGGGGGAGTCGGGGAGATCCGGGAGAGCGCTTCCGCGAGAATATACCCGTCGATCAGATCCGGAGGACAGTGGAATGCGCGAAGACGAGGCCCGCGGGCGCGATCGGCGGGAGGTGCGCGTCGAGGCCGCGCGCTTCGACGATCCGCGCGAGCTGGGCGGGCTCCTGCCGCCGGGCCTGCGCATCGGACTGGCGCAGAGCGCCTTCCAGACGGAGGGCTCCCTCGAGACGGGCGGCCGGGGCCGGTCGGTGTGGGACGACTTCGCACTGCGACGGGGGACGATCGCCGAGGAGGCCACTCCCGAGATCGCGACGGACTTCCTCCTGCGCTGGCGCGAGGACCTCGCGCTGCTGGTCGATCTCGGCGTCGACGAGCTCCGGCTCTCGGTCTCGTGGCCCCGGCTGCAGCCCGACGGCCGCGGGCCGATCGACCGCGGAGGGCTCGGCTTCTACGACCGCCTGCTCGACGGGCTCGCCGAGACGGGAATCCGGGTCGCGCTGACCCTGCACCACCGCGACACCCCGTCGGCGCTCAGCGGCGGCTGGATGAACCGCGACACCGCGTTCCGCTTCGGCGATCTCGCCTTCGAGCTCGGCGGGCGGTTCGGCGACCGGGTCGCCGACTGGATCACCCTCGACCAGCCGTCGACGGTGATGCTCGAGGGCTACGCGCTCGCGCGGCAGGCGCCGGGCGCCGGCCGGCTGTTCAGCGCCCTGCCGGCGCTGCACCACCAGCTCCTCGGGCACGGCGTGGCGCTGGAGGCGCTGCGGGCGGCGGAGGTGACCGGGAGGATCGGCCTGGTCGACGCGCTCGCGCCCGTCGAGCCCGCCTCCGACGACGACCGGGACCGCGCCTTCGCCTCCCTGGCGGACGTCCTGCGGAACCGCCTGGTGGCCGACGCCGTGCTGACCGGGTCCTACCCGGTCGGACCGGAGGAGCTGCCGCCGTTCCTCGGCGCCCTCGCGCAGGCGGATCCGGTCGACCTCGCGCGCATCTCGGCTCCGCTCGACTTCTACGCGGTCGCGCCGCTGCCGCCGCTGCGGATCGTGGCGGGCCGCGACCCGGCGCTGCCGACCGGGGTGGGCGCTCCTCCCGCGCTCCCCTTCCACACGGCGCCCTGGCCGGAGCTGGACCGCACGGGCGACGGCTTGCCGGTCGCACCCTGGGCGGTGGTCTCGGTGCTGCGGTCCCTCGTGGAGCGCTACGGCGACGCCCTGCCGCCGCTGGTGGTGACCGCGCTCGGCGCGAGCTACCCCGACGAGCCCGATCGCGAGGGTGCGATCGTCGACACGGAGCGGATCCGCTGGCTCGGGGCTCACCTGGCCGCTCTCGCCGAGGCCGTCCACGACGGACTGCCGGTGGAGGCCGTGCAGCTCTGGACCCTGGTCGACGCGTTCGAGTGGCAGCACGGCTACAGCCGCCCGCACGGGCTCGTGGCCGTCGACACGCGCAGCCGGGACCGCGTGCCCAAGGCGTCGTTCGACTGGCTCCGGCGCGTCCTCGACGCCCGCTCCTGACGCGGGGGCGTGCGAGACTGCCGCCGTGCGCAGCCTCCTCGCCCTCGCCTCCGTCCTCCACGCCGACCCCGCCCCGGTGCTCGCCGCCCTCGCGGACGTCCTCGCCGCCGACGGCGCCTACGAGCGGCGGGGGAGCGGGCTCGAGCGCCGACTCCCCGTGCTCGGCGTCGAGCAGTGGCGGGTCCTGGCGGACGAGGAGGGGGCCCGGGTCGAGTGCGAGCTGGTCGCCGCACCCGCCTCGTCGGCGCTCGCCAGGGTCCTCCTGCGGCGGCGGATCCGCGAGGCGCCGGACCGGTTCCGCGCGGTCGTGACCGCTGTCGCCGACGCGGTGGAGTGACGCTCCGGGGACGCCCGCGCGGGTCCGCTCCGACGCCCGCTCTCTGCTCCGCCCGCCGCCCCGCCTCCACCCCGCGCCAGCGCCCCCCGAACGGGGAATGCGCGGGCGCTCGCCGCTGTTGTGTACCGATGACGGGACGGGGCTCGGCGCCCCGCCCACCGGACAGCTCGGAGGAGCCAGAGGCAGATGGCAGGAACAGGGATGAACAAGGGTCGAGGGGCGCGCGGCAGTGACGACGAGATCGTCTACCGCCGCCACGCGAACGGACGCGGCATGGTCGCTCCCGGATCGCGCGTCTCGGCGACCGCGTACGTGGAGACCGGCGCCTACGTGGAGCCCGGCGCGACCGTGGGCGAGCGCGCCTGGATCGGCGCGGGCAGCTGGGTCGACCGCGACGCCATGATCGGGCACAGCGCTTTCATCGGCGCGAACGTGCACGTCGGGCCCGAGGCGATCATCGGACCGGGGGCGCGGATCGGGAGCTACTCCCGCATCGGACGCTCGGCCGTGATCGCGACCGGCGCCCGCATCGACCGCGACACCGTGGTGCCCGACGGCGCCCGGAAGGGCATCGACGAGGCGAGCGAGAGCGGCCGCCGCGCGGCCTGACCCCCACGACCCTGTTCCGCCGGCTCCCCGGAGCGGCGGAATAGGGTCGTTCCATGTTCGAACTCCACCACCTCAGCGCCCAGGAGCAGTGGGACTGGCTGCAGCGCGGAGAGGTCACGCCTCTCGAGCTCGCCGATCACTACCTCGCCCGGATCGAGCGCTGGAACGGGGAGCTGGGCGCCTTCGCCACGGTGACCGCCGATCGGGCGCGGGAGCGGGCGTCATCGCTCGGCACCGGGCCCGGCACCGCTCCGCTCTGGGGCCTGCCGAGCGGCGACAAGGACCTCTGGCGGCGCGCGGGCGTGCGGACCGCATTCGGATCGCGGCTGCGCGAGCACCACGTGCCCACCGCCTCCGACGAGATCGTCGAGGTGCTCGACGCGGCGGGAGCGGTCAGCCTCGGCAAGACCGCGGCGCCCGAGTTCGGGATGCCCTCCTACACCGAGACGCGCATCGGCCCGCCCGCCGTCACGCCCTGGGACACCCGCCTCGGGGCCGGCGGATCCAGTGGAGGAGCGGCGGTCGCCGTCGCCGCGGGACTGCTGCCGTTCGCCCCCGCCTCGGACGGCGGCGGGTCCATCCGCATCCCCGCCGCGGCCTGCGGCCTGGTAGGACTGAAGCCCTCCCGCGGACGTGTCGCCGCGCTCTCCGGCATCGGCGGAGTCGGCGGCCTGACGGTCGCCGGGCCGATCACCCGCTCGGTCGCCGACGCGGGCCTCCTGCTCGAGGGCATGCTGGAGCGGACGAACGGCCGCCTCCCGCAGCGCTGGTCGCTCGGCGCGCCCGGCGACGGCGACGGCTCGTTCCTCGGCGCCGCGGTGCGCGGAGAGGGGCGCTTCCAGATCGGCGTGCTGACGGACTCGCCCTGGGACGAGGAGTACGAGATCGCTCTCGCTCCGGAGGCGCGCGCCGCGCTGGACGAGGGGATCGCCGCGCTGGCCGCGCTCGGCCACGGGCTCGAGGAGGCGTCGCTCCCCCCGAGCGCCGCGTACCCCGCCGCGTTCCGGACGCTGTGGCAGAGCGGCGCGGCGACCCTGCCCGTCGAGGGCGCGGACCTCGATCTGCTGGAGCCGTTGACCCGCTGGCTGGTGGAGGAGGGACGCCGGCGCTCCGCCCGCGAGATCGTCGAGGCGGCGTCCTGGCTCTCGGGCTACGAGCGCGCGGTGATCGCGGCATTCGCCGGCGTCGACGCGGTCCTGACGCCGTCGCTGGCGATGACGCCGCGCCCCGTCGGCTGGTACGACCTCGAGGATCCCGAGCGCAATTTCGAGCAGCAGTGCCTCTACACGCCGTACACGTCCTTCGTGAACGTTAGCGGCCTCCCCGCGATCACCCTTCCGCTGAGCACCACGGAGGAGGGCCTGCCGATGGGAGTCCAGCTGATCGGGCGACCCGGCGGTGAGGCGACGCTGCTGGCGATCGGCGCGCAGCTCGAGCGGCGGGCGCGCTGGCAGAGGCGGCACCCGCCGCAGTGGTGATGGGGGAGGCCGCAGCGATGACGGGTCCGGGCGCGGCCGCACGGCGGATGGTCAGGGTCCGGCTCTGGTCACTGAGGTAAGCCTTGCCTATACTCGAACACGATGTGCATGTTCGAGGACCGCGACGGCTCCGCGCCGGTCGACGTGAAGCAGTTCCTGATCGCGGGCGACGAGACCGTCGTGCCGTGGATCCAGAGCATCCTCGACACCCTCCCCGCGACCGCCCGCGGCCAGGTCTTCGTCGAGGTCGACGACGCGCGCGGACTGCCGCCGCTCGCCGCCCCCGGACGGGTCTGCGTCACCTGGCTCGGCCGCTCCGAGCGCTCGGGCGCCCCCGGCACCGGTGAGCGATGCTCCCGCGGAGTCGCACTCGACCGCGCGGTCCGGGCCTGGGTCGGCGAGATGTCGGTCGTCGACGGCGACTACCCGTGGGCCGACGGCCGCCACGACTTCTGCGCCTGGATCGGCGGGGCCGGCCCCGTCGTCGCCGAGCTCGCCGCCGACGTGGAGGCGCGCCTGCGCACCTCCGCCGAGCACGCCGCGCGCTGACCGTCCGCCGGGCGTCCCGGCTGAGTGTTAGGCAAGGCTTACCTTCTGTGCGAGACTGAGGCGATGCCTCCGACGACCGCCGCCCCCGCCCGACCGGCCTACCGGCCGTACCTCGCGACCGTCGCCGCAGCGACCCGGATCGCCCCGCACTTCATCCGCGTGACCCTCACCGGCACCGGCCTCGACCACGTCGGCTGCACCGGCCCCGACCAGCGCATCAAGCTCGTCGTCCCCACCGCCGCCTCCGACGCCCCCGCCTTCCTCGCCTCCGTCTCGGACCCCGACGGACCCGACGGACTCGACCCCGACTGGTACGGCCGCTGGCGACAGCTCCCCGACGAGCTCCGGAACCCGCTCCGCACCTACACCATCCGCGCCGTCCGCCCCGAGGACGCCGAGGTCGACATCGACTTCGCCGCCCACGGCGACACCGGACCGGCCTCCGCCTGGGTCGAGAGCGCCCGCGCCGGCGACCAGATCGTCATCATCGCGCCCGACACGCGCTCCGACCTCCCCGGCGGCGGAGTCGAGTTCCACCCCGGCGCCGCCACCTCCCTCCTCCTCGCCGGCGACGAGACGGCCGTCCCCGCCATCGCCGCGATCCTCGAGAGCCTCGACGACGACGCCACCGGAGCCGCGTTCCTCGAGGTCCCCACCGCCCACGACCGCCTCCCGCTCCGCCACCCCGCCGGCGTCCACGTCACCTGGATCGTCCGCGCCCACGCGGCAGCCCCCGGAGCGGCCCTCGGCGACGCGGTCCGCGCCTGGGCCACCCGCTTCCTCACCGCCCACCACCGCGGCGTGGACGTCAGCGACATCGACGTCGACCACGAGATGCTCTGGGAGGTCCCCGACGAGAGCACCGACCCCGGCCTCTACGCCTGGATCGCCGGAGAAGCCGGCGCCGTGAAGCTGATCCGCCGCTGCCTCGTCACCGAGCTCGGACTCGACCGGAAGCGGGTGGCGTTCATGGGGTACTGGCGCCTCGGCCGCCAAGAGTCCAACTGACCCGGAGCGCCGCAGGGCGACGTTCTGCGGCGTTGTCGTCGGGCGCGATACCGCCGGTATCGCTTCCTCCTCCGCCTTGCAGAACGACGCCCTGCGACGCTCCGGGCGCTGCTCGTAGGGGTGCGGCGCGCCGGGGGCGCGACCGCGGGGGACAGCGCGCCGGGGGCGCGGCCGCGGGGACGGCGCGCCAGGGGCGCGACCGCGGAGGACGATGCTGATCGAGTGGATCTCGCAGGGGGCGTCTCGAGATCCACTCCGACGGACTTCGCGCGTGATCGAGCGGTTCTCGGGTGCCTGGCGAGTCGGGCGACCGCGCCCGGACATGCTCATCGGGTAGCCCTCGGAGAGGGAGTTTCGAGATCCACGCCCGACCGATTTCGCGGCTGATCGAGCAGCTCGCGGGCACAGACCGAGCCCGACGACCGCGCGCAGACCTGCTGATCGGGCAGCCCTCGGAGAGGGCGTGTCGAGATCCTCCCGGCGAGCGCGCCGGGTGCTCCGCGCCGCCCCGCGCCGAGTCGGCGGCGGGGCGGGGAGCGGCAGCGGGCTACAGGGTGGGAGAGACGCCCACGAGGCGGCTGGAGAGGGTCCAGAGGTCGTGGGCGAGAGCGCGGTCTCGGGCCTGGGGGTTCAGGGAGCCGTGCGGTGTCAGCTGGTCGAAGTAGGTGCCGCTGGCGGCACCGACGTCGGGCTCGGAGGCGAGGGTGATCAGCGGCACCGCACCCGCCTCGGCGGAGATCCCGAAGGAGCCGACCGAGAGGCTCGTCATCAGCTTCATCATCGTGCTGTCGGCACCGAAGCTCGTCGAGACGACGCCCGGGTGGAACGAGTACGCGTCGACCGACGTCGTCAGCAGGCGCTCCGCCAGCTCGCGGATGAAGAGGATCGTCACCAGCTTCGACGTGCCGTACGCCCGCCAGCCGCCGAGCCACGGACCGCGGCGGTTGTCGAGGTCGTCGAGCCTCAGGCGACCGAAGCGGTTCGCGAGGCTCGCAGTGGAGACGACGCGGACGCCGGCCCGCTCCCTCGAGGTCTCGATCATCCGCGGGAGCAGGAGCCGCGTGAGCAGGAACGGCGCGAGATGGTTGCTCTGGATCGTCCGCTCGTGGCCGTCGACCGTCTCGGCGCGGTGGGAGACGAGCCCGCCCGCGTTGTTCGCCAGCACGTCGATCCGCTCGTAGCGCTCGAGGAGGCCGTCGGCTAGGGCACGGACGTCGTCGAGCCGGTCGAAGTCGGCCAGGAACGCGTCCCCTCCCACGTCGGCGGCGACCGCGCGGGTGCGCTCGGGGTTCCGCCCGACCACGGCCACGCGGGCACCGGCGGACGCCAGCGCTCCCGCCGCGACCCGGCCGATGCCGGAACTGGCTCCGGTGAGGACGACGACGCGCCCCGTCATGTCACTGACCACGGAGATATCCGCCCTTCTCGAGACCGGCTTCGATCTCGAATCGATTGCGCAGCGGATCGCGACCCGCCACCGTGTACGCGAACGGGAACCACATCCCGTAGAGCCGCCACTGCTCCTTGTGCACGGCCTCGTGCTCGAGGACGCTGTCGGAGACGTTGGTGCCCGTGAGATAGCTCGTGCCTACGCAGGACCCTCCGCGGCCGAACGCCCAGGAGGGCAGACCGGTGAAGACGACGAGGCCGTGGCTGCGCCGGATCGGGCCCGTGCTCCACAGCGCGCCCCAGGCGAGTCCGACCGCGCACGCGAAGAGGTAGCCGGGCCGGGTGATCGCCGGATCCAGGGCCACCGTCGCGACGGCTCGACGGAGCGCGCTCACGCGCTGTCGCGTCCGTAGGTCTCGAGCAGCCGCAGCCAGACCTCGCTGATCGTCGGATAGGAGGGGACCGCGTGCCAGAGGCGCGAGAGCGGCACCTCGCCGACGACGGCGATCGTCGCGGAGTGGATCAGCTCGCCGACCTCCTTGCCGACGAAGGTGACGCCGAGGACGACCTTCCGGTCCTCGTCCACGACCATCCTCGCGGTGCCCGTGTAGCCGTCGGCGGCGAGGGCGGCGCCGGCGACCGAGCCGATCTCGTAGTCGACGACGCGGGTTCGGTAGCCGGCCTTCTCGGCCGCCGCGGCGGTGAGGCCGACCGACGCGACCTCGGGGTCGGTGAAGACGACCTGCGGCACGGCCTCGTGGTCGGCGGTCGCGACGTGCGCTCCCCAGGGGGCGTCGTGGACCTCGGCACCGGTGGCGCGCGCGACGATCACGTCGCCGGCCGCACGGGCCTGGTACTTGCCCTGGTGCGTGAGCAGTGCGCGGTGGTTCACGTCGCCGACCCCGTAGAGCCACGGACGCCCGCCGCCGAGGGGAGCACCGTCGCCGCCCAGCACGAGCATCGTGTCGTCGACCGTCAGCGAGGAGCCGGGCTCGAGGCCCACCGTCTCGAGGCCGACGTCGCGGGTGTGCGGGGCGCGGCCGGTCGCGGCGAGCACCTGGTCGGCCTCGATGACGTCGCCGCCCTCGAGCGTCACCGCCACGGTGCCGTCGGACCGGCGCTCGACCGAGACGGGCGAGTCGCCGAGGCGCAGGTCGACGCCGAGCTCCTGGAGCGCCGAGCCGACGAGCTCGCCGGCGAAGGGCTCGAACGGCGCGAGGAGTCCGCTGCGGGCGACGAGCGTGACGGAGGAGCCCATGCCGGCGTAGGCGGTCGCCATCTCGGTCGCGACGACTCCGCCGCCGATGACGACGAGGCGCGGCGGCACCTCCTCGGCCGAGGTGGCCTCGCGGCTCGTCCAGGGGGATGCCGCGCGCAGGCCCGGGATGTCGGGGACGACGGCGGTGGTGCCGGTCGCGACGGCGACGGCGGAGCGGGCGCGGAGCACGCGCACCTCGCCGTCGGGTCCGGTCACGGTGACCTCGCGCTCGCCGCTCAGGCGGCCGTGCCCGCGGACGAGCTCGATGCCGGCGCCCTCGAGCCACTGCACCTGGCCGTGGTCGTCGAAGTGGCTGGTGAAGGAGTCGCGGCGGGCCAGGAGCGCGGGCACGTCGACTCCTCCGCTCACCGCCCGCGCCGCGCCGGGGAGATCACGGGCGGCGCGGAGCGCCATCGGCGGCCGCAGCAGCGCCTTCGAGGGCATGCACGCCCAGTAGGAGCACTCGCCCCCGACGAGCTCGCTCTCGACGACGGCCGCGGTGAGGCCGCCCTGGACCGCGCGGTCCGCGAGGTTCTCGCCCACCGGCCCTGCTCCGATGACGATGACGTCGAACTCGTCCGTCGTGCTGCTCATGCTGTCTCCCTGGGGTTCTCGGAGGCGTCGAGCCCCGTCGTCGGTGGGTGCCCGGCGCTCAATGCGCCGGCACGATCTCGGCCCGCCAGCCGTCGTAGCGGCCGCCGTGGCTCTCGACCGCCTCGATCACCTGGCGGAGGAACGCGGTGGTCGACTCCTCGTCGACCGCGGCGTGGTGGCTCGCGACGAGGACCTGCCTCAGCCTCAGCCGCGAGATCGCGATCTGGAAGCCGGAGGCCACGAGGACGCGCCCGGCCCGTCGTGCGGTGCTGCGGCGGGAGAAGACGGCGAAGTGGTCGACCTCGCGCAGCTCCCACACCTGGTCGCCGTAGCGGAGCCGGATCTCGAGCTGCTGCGCGGCGCGCTCCTGCTGCGCCTCGAGGGAGGAGCCGCCGGGCGCCGTGACGGTGGTGCTCTCGTCGCTCATCGTCCGGTGAACTCCGCCGTCGTGCGCTGGAGGAAGGCCTCGGTGCCGATGCGCGCATCCTCGGACGCCGCGAGACGCGCGAGCGCCCCGGGGAGCGCGGCCGCGGCCTCGGCGTCGGACGCGGCGACCGCGAGCCGGGCACTGGCCAGGGCGGCCTGCACGGCGAGCGGCGCCTGCGCGGCGATCCGGGCGGCCAGCGCCCAGGCCGCCTCGGCGACCGTCCCGTCGGGGACGACCTGCTGCACGAGGCCGATGCGGTGGGCCTCCTCGGCGTCGAAGAGGTCGCCGGTGAGGATCCAGCGCATCGCGTCGCCCCAGCCGACGGCGCGGGGGAAGCGCAGCGTCGCTCCGCCGAAGGGCAGGATGCCGCGGGCGACCTCGATCTGGCCGAAGCGGGTGGACCGCTCGGCGAGGACGACGTCGCTCGCGAGCGCGAGCTCGATGCCGAGCGTGAGGCAGGTGCCCTGGAGGCCGATGACCACCGGCTTGCTCACGGGGCGGGTGCGCAGGCCCCAGGGGTCGAGACCGCCCTCGGGCACGAAGTCGAGGCCGTCGGAGCCCAGGCGGGGCCCGATGTCGGCGAGGTCGAGCCCGGCCGTGAAGTGCCCGCCCTCGGCGAGGACCACGCCGGCGCGCAGCTCCGGGTCGCGGTCGAGCTCCCCGTACGCGGACGCCAGCTCCGCGAGCAGCCGCAGATCGGCGGCGTTGCGCTTCTCGGGCCGGTCCAGCACGATCGCGAGCACGGTCCCGCGCCGCTCGGTGCGCACGCGCGGTCTCTCGTCGCTCATCGTTCCTCCGCTCGGTCGCGTCCGACCATCTTGCCGGGTGCCGCCGACACGCGCTCGGGCTTGCGCGCCGATGGCAGGGCTCTCTCAGGCCCCGCGGGACAGAGCGCCGAGGAGGCGGAGGATCGTGGGCAGGTCGTCCTCGGCCGCGGTCGGCGACGACGGGGCGAACGAGGTGACGCCGGCGCCCGCGAGCGGGAAGCGGGACCGGAGGGCGTCGAGGCTCGCGACGAGGCGCGAGGCGGGAACGCCGAAGGGCACCGGGTCGAACAGCCCGGCGAGATCGGCGGGGTCGAGCACGTCCAGATCGAGGTGCACGTAGACGGAGGTGGCACCGGTCGCCTCGACCGCCGCGACGAGCGACTCCGGGTCGAGGGCGTCCGCGGTCAGCACCGCGGCCCCCCGCTCGACCAGCGGCTCGAGCTCGCCGTCGTCGGCGGAGCGGACACCGGCGAGGACGACGCGCTCGTCGGCCACCCGCTCCTCGGCGCCCGCGCTCAGGAGGCCGACGCCGCGGCCCAGCGCGGCCGAGAGGACCATGCCGCAGAAGGCGCCGCTGGGGGAGGACTCGGGAGTGTGCGCGTCCGGGTGGGCGTCGAGCCAGACCAGCGCGACCGGGCCCGGTGCCGAGCGCACGGCGTGCCCGATCGCCGCGAACTCGACGCCGCAGTCGCCGCCGATCGTGATCACGGGACCGGTGCGGCCCGAGAGGGCCTCGCGCACCCGCTCGGCGACGGTGGCGACCGAGGCGTAGCGGCGGATGCCGGTGTCCTGGGCGTCGCCCGCCTCGGCGGGGATGTCGAGGGTCGTGGTGGCGGAGGAGGGCAGATCGCCCCGGATCGCCTCGGCTCCGTCGACGAGGCGCATCGCGCGCGTCGACGCCGAGCCCTGCCACTGGGGGACGACGAGAAAGGAGGCCATGTCCCTCACTATGGCACGCGCGCCGGTGCCGGGTGCCTGCGTGCTCAGGCCGCGGGCAGGCCTCCGGGAACGGCTGCTGGGCGGAGCGACGGGGGTGCGCCGTCGAGGTCGACCAGGGCCTCGTCGAGCGCGGAGCGGGCGCGGTCGGCGGCAGCGCGGGCCTCGTCCAGAGCGCCGGCCGGATCGCCTGCCGCACGGCGCACCGCGGTGTCCAGCTGCCCGAGCGTCTCCTCCGCGAGGATCCGGGGTGCCGCGGTGATGCGCTCGCCGTGCACGGCGGCCAGGAGCAGCACCGACTCGGCACCGAGCCGGGCCGCGGTGCGCGCCGCCTCGAACAGGAGGAGCTGGCGCTCGGCCTGGGCCCGCGGCTCGCGGTACCCGGAGACGACGGCGTCCAGAGCGGAGTCGGCGTCGAGCAGCAGGACCAGCAGCGCGGCAGGATCGTGGCGGGCGCCGGCCGACCGGGCGTCGTCGGCGTCGAGGAGGAGCGACCGTGCCGCGGCGCACGCGACGGCCACGTCGGCGGCGGAGGCGAGCTGCGCCGAGGTGCGCAGGTCCGAGAGGGTGGCGGCCCGCTCCAGGTCGTCCCGCACGGAGCGCTCGACGCCGCTCAGCTGCACCTCGGCGCGGGTCACGAGCCCGACCAGCGAGTCGACCGCGTCGAGCAGGGCGCCGGGATCGGGGGAGCCGCCGGCGGCGACGTGCTCGACGGCCTCGCGCAGCGGTCGGACCCGGCGCTCGGGAGTGGTCCCGGCGAGGACGGAGACCTCGGAGCGCGCCTGCTGCACGCGCTCCGGGAGGGACGGGCTCGGCGAGGTCACTCCGTGATCGTACGGCCGGAGTGTGACACCGCGTGACACGGCGGTTCGACCGGCGGCGGCGGCGTGCCCAGGATGGAGTCATGACCCGCTCGCTCGCCATCGTCGAGGTCGCCCGCGTGCGACCCGGCCGCGAGGAGTACCACGCCTACGTGCAGATCCTGAACGGCCGCATCCTCGCTCTCGCGCACGAGCGCGGCTGGCGGGCGGAGCGCTTCGCCGCCGAGGAGCTGGGCACGGAGGAGCTGCTGGCGCGCACGGCGGGGGCGGACGCCCTCGTCCTCGCGGGCGGCGAGGACATCGCTCCCGAGCAGTACGGCGCCGACCGCGGCTACCCGGCCGAGGGCCCCCACGCGGAGCGCGCGGATGCCGCCCAGATCGCGCTGGTGCACCGGGCACTGGCCCGCCGGACCCCGCTGCTGGGCATCTGCCGCGGCCTGCAGATCGTCAACGTCGCGCTCGGCGGCACGCTGGTGCAGGACCTGGGTCCGGAGGCGGAGCACGTCAACGCGGCGGCCCCCGCTCACCAGCGCATGCACCGGCACGAGGTCGGGCTCGCTGCGGGCTCCGTGCTCGGCGGGCTCTTCGGGTCCGAGGCGCTCGCGGTGCAGAGCGCGCACCACCAGGCGGTCGACCTGCTCGCTCCGGGGCTGCGGGTCGTCGCCCGGGCGGAGGACGGCGTGATCGAGGCCGTCGAGCACGTCGCGGCCCCCCTCGTGGGCGTGCAGTGGCACCCGGAGGACCCGGACGCTCCCGCCGGTCAGCTGGCGACGCTGCTCGACGGGCTGGCGCTCGCCGCCGCCCGCGGGGAGTTCGCGCTGCCCCTCGCCGCCTGAGCGGCCGGGGCTCCCCGCGGGCGACCGGGCTCAGCGGGCCAGTCGGGCCATCCACGCCTCGATGTCGTCGGCCGAGCGCGGGATGCCGGCCGAGAGGTTCTCGGCGCCGTCGGCGGTGACGAGCACGTCGTCCTCGATCCGGACGCCGATGCCGCGCAGCTCCTCCGGGACCGTGAGGTCGTCGGGCTGGAAGTAGAGGCCGGGCTCGATCGTGAAGACCATGCCCTCCTCGACCAGTCCGTCGAGGTACATCTCGCGCCGTGCCCGGGCGCAGTCGTGCACGTCGAGCCCGAGGTGGTGGCTGGTGCCGTGGACCATGTAGCGGCGGTGCTGCTGGTTGTCGGCCTCGAGCGCCTCCTCGGCGCTGACCGGCAGCAGGCCCCACTCGGCGGTGCGCCGCGCGATGACGGCCATCGCCGCGGCGTGAACCTCGCGGAAGCGGATGCCGGGTCGGACGATCGCGAACGCGGCGTCGGCCGCCTCCCGCACCGTCTCGTGAACCTGGCGCTGGGCGTCCGTGTAGCGGCCGTCCACCGGGAAGGTGCGCGTGATGTCGGCGGTGTAGTAGCTGTCCTGCTCGACGCCGGCGTCCAGCAGCACCAGCTGGCCGGGGCGCACCGGCCCGTCGTTGCGCGTCCAGTGCAGGATGCAGGCGTGGGGGCCCGCCGCGGCGATGGTGTCGTAGCCGACCGCGTTGCCGTCGGCGCGCGCGCGTCCGTTGAAGACGCCCTCGATCAGGCGCTCGCCCTTCTCGTGGGCGATGATGCGCGGCAGGTCGGAGAGGACGTCCTCGAAGCCGCGGCCCGTCGCGTCGACGGCGGCGCGCAGCTCGGCTATCTCGTAGGCGTCCTTGACCAGGCGGAGCTCGGCGATGTCGCGCTCGAGCGCCGCGTCGCGGTCCGCCTGCTCGTCGGCCTCGACCGCGTCGAGACGGCCGGTCACCGCCGGGTCGGCCTCGCGCAGCACGGCGAGGGGGACGCCGTCGTGCGCGTCGAGGACCGCGTCGAGCTCGGCGATCCCGCGGGTGGCGAGGCCGAGATCGCTCGCGACCTGCGCGAGCGACGGACGCGGCCCGATCCAGAACTCGCCGATCTCGGGGTTGGCGTAGAACTCGTCGGAGTCGCGGCCCGCGCGCTCGCGGAAGTAGAGCGTCGCGCTGTGGCCGGACCCGGCGGGCTCGAGGACGAGGACCGCGCCGGGCTCGGAGTCGGAGCCCCAGCCGGTGAGCCAGGTGAAGGCCGAGTGCGCACGGAACGGGTAGTCGGTGTCGTTCGCGCGCTGCTTGAGACGGCCCGCCGGGACGACGATGCGCACGCCAGTGTGCAGCGCGGAGAGGCGCTCGCGGCGGGAGGCGGCGAAGGACGCCTGCTCGCGCGGAGCAGGCAGCGGCTCCTCCCGCTCGGCCCAGCCGGACGCGATGAAGTCGCGGAAGCGGTCGGAGGCGGGGGTCGTCGAGCGGTTCGCGGTGGCGCGGGGGCGCGGGGCGGCGGCGGGGTCGGGCGTCTGAGCGGCGGTCCGCTCCTCCGTGTTCGTCATGACTCCCATTGTCCTCCTCCGCACGGCCGCGGGGGCCGCCACGGGCCGGGCGGGGGAGGAGGACGGGGAGTCGGCGTCGGGGAGGAATGTCAGGACGCGTCCTTCACCATCCCGCGGACCGAGAGCTGGACGACCAGCGGCCGGTGGTCGCTCCCGGCGTCGTCGCGGTCGTCGACGACCTGGTAGCCCGAGACCTCCCAGCGTCCGGAGAAGAGGACGTGGTCGATCGGGGCGCCGAGCGCGGGCGGGACCGAGGACGGCCAGGTGCCCAGGGCGGCGCCGCCCGCGACGGTCCCCGCGTCGCGGCAGCCGCCCAGCGCGGCCGAGCCCGGCAGCCCGGTCCAGTGGTCGACCGTGGAGTTCAGATCGCCGAGGACCACGACGTCCTCCTCCGCGGAGCAGAGCGCGGAGACCGAGAGCAGATCGCTCCGCCACTCCGCGAGGCGCGAGGGGATCGGCGCCATGGTGTGCACCGCGGCGAGGACGGGGCGCCCGGGAGTGTCGGGGCGTGCGACGAGGGACGGTGTCGATCCGGTGAGGACCGCGGCGGTGTCGACGCTGTAGCCGCCGAGCGAGGGGGAGAGCAGCAGGGCCGCCCCGTCGTCGGCGCCCGACCCGGCGTAGTGGAGGGTCATCGACATCCCCTGGGCGCTGAGCGCGTTCACGACGTCCTGCGCGTGCGTCTGCGAGACCTCGAGGAGGGCGATGCCGTCGACCGCGCTCTCCCGGGCGAGCGAGGCGATCGTGTCGACGGGCACGCCGTCGTGCAGCACGTTCCAGGTCGCGAGGCGCACGTCGGCGAGGCGGTGGGCGCGCGGAGCGGCGGAGTCGTAGCCCCGCGCTCCCTGCACTCCCGCGAGCACGAGCGCGAAGACGACGCCGAGCGCCGCGAGGGCCAGCGCGAGGCGCCTGACCGGAGCGACGACGACCGCGATCACGACCAGGACAGCGGCGAGCCCGACGGCCGCCGCGCCCGTCGCGAGCCGGAACGGCACCAGCTGGGCGAAGGGGGCCTCCCGGGCGATCCCGAAGAAGCCGGGCGCCGCGACCACCAGCAGAGCGATCGCCACGATCACCGCCACCGCGGTCTTCACCAGTCTCGTCCCCATCGCCGCCCAGGCTACTAGGGCATCGGAGGGCTCGCAGGCGGCGCGTCTACGATGAGCGCATGCATGTCGACGGGGGCCGTTACGACCTCCACACCCACTCCGTCGTCTCCGACGGCACCGAGGCTCCGGCCGTCCTGGTGCGGGCCGCGGCCGCGGCCGGGCTCGCCGGAGTGGCGCTCACTGACCACGACACGACCGGCGGCTGGGCCGAGGCGCTCGCCGCGGCCGAGGAGGCGGGCATCGACCTGCTGCCCGGCATGGAGCTCTCCTCCCGCGTCGGCTGGGCCAGCGTCCACGTCCTCGCGTACCTCGTCGATCCGGCGGATCCGGGGCTCGTGGCCGAGACCGCGCGCATCCGCTCGGCCCGCACGCACCGCGCGGAGGCGATCGTCACCGCGATCGCGGCCGACTACGACCTCACCTGGGACGACGTCCTCGCCCAGACCAGCCCGGGCACGACCATCGGGCGTCCGCACATCGCCGACGCGCTCGTCGCCCGCGGCCTGGCCACCGACCGCTCCGCGGCCTTCGCGGGGATCCTCGACTGGCGCGGCGGCTACTACCGCCCGCACTACGCGCCCGACCCGGTCGACGCCGTGCGCCTGGTCCGCGCGGCGGGCGGGGTCCCGGTCATCGCGCATCCGGCCGCGAGCGCCCGAGGGATCGCGGTCGAGTCGATCCTCCCGCAGCTCGTCGACGCCGGCCTGTTCGGCCTCGAGGTCGAGCACCGCGAGAACACGGCCGACGGCAAGCGCCGCCTGCGCGAGCTCGCCGAGCAGTACTCGCTCGTCACCACGGGCTCGAGCGACTACCACGGCACGGGCAAGCCCAACCGCCTGGGCGAGAACACGACCGCGCGCGCGACCGTCGACGCGATCCGCTCCTCCGCCCGCTGAGTCGCGGAGAGCCGCTGGGAGGCGGAGAGCCGCCGGATCACCGTGACCGCCGAGGGGCGGAGAGCCGCTGAGTCGCGTGGGGACACCGCTGAGTCGCGGGAGAGCCGCTGAGACGCCGAGAGCCCGCCCTCCCGCGACGGATCGCGGGGGGACGGGCTCGGGGTGCGGAGGCTCAGGCCTGCGCGTCGGGGCGCGGCGAGCGGCGGCGCGACCGGGTGCGGCGGCGCGGTTCGCTGTTGCCGTCGTGGTGCTCCTTGCTCTCGCTCGAGGGAGCGGGGCCGGTCTGCTGCGGAGCGGTCGAGTCGGCGGAGTCGGAGCGGGTGCGGCGACGCGGCGGCCGGTCACCCCGCTCGGAGCGCTCGCCGCGGTCGGAGCGCTCGCCCCGGTCCGGGCGCGCGTCGGCCTTCGCCTCGGCGGGGATCGGGGTCGGCTTCAGCCGTCCCTTGGTCCCCGCGGGGATGTCGAGGTCGGTGTAGAGGTGCGGCGACGACGAGTAGGTCTCGACCGGGTCGGGCTGGCCGAACTCCAGCGCCCGGTTGATGAGGGCCCACTTGTGCAGGTCCTCCCAGTCGACGAAGGTCACCGCGATGCCGGTCTTGCCCGCGCGCCCGGTGCGGCCGACGCGGTGCAGGTAGGTCTGGTCGTCGTCCGGGATCGTGTGGTTGATCACGTGGGTGACGTCGTTCACGTCGATGCCGCGCGCGGCGACGTCGGTGGCGATCAGAATGTCCTTCTTGCCGGCCTTGAACGCCGCCATCGCGCGCTCGCGCTGCTCCTGGTTCAGGTCTCCGTGCACGGCCGCCGCGTTGAAGCCACGGTCGTTGAGCTCCTCGACGATGCGGGCCGCGGCGCGCTTCGTGCGGGTGAAGATGACGGTCTTGCCGCGGCCCTCGGACTGCAGGATGCGCGCGATGACCTCGTCCTTGTCGAGCGAGTGCGCCCGGTAGACGATGTGCTTGATGTTCGCCTGCGTGATGCCCTCGTCGGGGTCGGTCGCGCGGATGTGGATGGGCTTGTTCATGAAGCGGCGCGCGAGCGCGACGATCGCGCCCGGCATCGTCGCCGAGAAGAGCATGGTGTGGCGGGTGGGCGGCGTCTGCGCGAACAGCTTCTCGATGTCCGAGAGGAAGCCCAGGTCGAGCATCTTGTCGGCCTCGTCGAGGACCATCACCTGCACGTTGGCGAGCGAGAGCAGGCGCTGCCCGGCGAGGTCGAGGAGCCGGCCGGGCGTGCCGACGACGATCTGCGCGCCGGCCTTCAGCTGCTCGATCTGGCCCTCGTAGGCCTTGCCGCCGTAGATCGAGACGATCTTGGTCGGCCGGTTGGAGGCGGCCAGCTCGATGTCCTCGGTGACCTGCACGGCGAGCTCGCGGGTCGGGACGACGATGAGCGCCTTGACGCCCGGCTCCGGGTCGGTGCCGAGGGCCTGGATGAGGGGGAGGCCGAAGCCGAAGGTCTTGCCGGTGCCGGTCTTGGCCTGGCCGATGATGTCCTGCTTCTGCAGGGCCAGGGGGATCGTCTGCTCCTGGATGGGGAACGGCTCGAGGATGCCCTTGGCGGCGAGTGCGGCGACGATGTCGTCGTCGATGTTCAGATCGGAGAAAGTCACGGAGTGAAGCGCCTGTCGTGTCGAACGGTCTACGCCCCTGTACGACTCCGGGCGCAGGGTCACCGATCCAGCGCCGGTGACATCCCGGCGAGTCTACTGCTCCCGGCCCCGCCGGCCCCGGAACCCCGCTCCTCCGGCGCCCTATGCTGAGGAAATGGCTGCCTGGTTCCGACGTCGACGTCCCCTGCTCGAGGTGCCCCGCCTGACGCCCCGCGGGGAGTCGAGCCAGAAGCGCGACCGCGTCGACCTCGCCGACCTCACCCCCGAGGTGCTGCCCTACCTCGGCCAGGTCGCCTACCTCCAGCTCGCGGTGTTCGAGGTGCTGGCGCGCGCCGTCGCCGAGACCGACGACCTCGCGGACAAGGAGGCCATCTCCTCCGCCGCCGGCACGGCGCTCGCGAAGCACCACGCCGTCGTCGCCGAGCTGCGCCGCCGCGACGTGGAGCCCGGCGAGGCCATGGCGCCGTTCCGCCCAGCGATCGACACCTTCGAGCGGCTCACCCGCGGCGCGGACCTCCACGAGACGCTGCTCTCGGCGTACATCACGGCGGGCCTGCTCGACGACTTCTTCATCCGCCTCACCGGCGGGCTGCCCACCGACGTGGGGCCGCGCATCGCGCAGACGCTCGGCGCGGACACGGGCGTCGACGGCGTGATCGCGATCCTCCGCCGCGAGATCGCCGCGGACGAGCGCCTGGGCTCGCGCCTGGCCGTCTGGGGCCGCCGCCTGGTGGGCGACACCCTCCTCGTGGCGCGCTCCGCGCTGATGGGCTCGGGCAACCACGACTCCGACGAGTCGCGGATCGAGCCGGTGTTCACCGAGCTCATCGCCTCGCACACGCGCCGGATGGACGCGCTGGGGCTCACGGCCTGACGGTTCCCGGCGTCGCACTGCGCCGGAATCCGGAACGACGGAGGCGCGGAAGTCCGAGGACTCCCGCGCCTCCGACTCGGATCAGGGGGCGACGCGTCCCGAGAGCATCGCCTGCAGGGAGGCCTCGTCGCGGCGGGCGCGGCTGCGCCCGAGCGAGAGGCCGACCGGGACGACGACCACGGCGGTCGCGACGAGGGACAGGACCCAGATCAGGCCGCCGTCCCACGGCAGGCCCGCCCAGGTCAGTGCGACCCAGACGACTGCGGCGACGAGGCCGCCGATCGCCGGGACCAGCACGGAGCCGTGCAGGTGCCGGTGCGGCAGCCCGTAGCGCGCGGCGAGACCGATCAGGACCCCGAACAGGGTGATGAAGAGGAGCTCCACGACGTGTCCGCCCGGGACGCTCTAGGCGACGAAGCCGACGCGGCGCGACTCCTCGGAGCCGACCTCGACGAAGGCGATGGTGGCGGTAGGGACGATGTAGATCTTGCCCTTCTCGTCGCGGAGGCGGAGGACGGCGGTGCCGGCCTCGAGAGCGGTGGTCACCGTCTTCTCGACCTCGGTCACGGACATCGACGACTCGAAGTTGAGCTCGCGCGGGGTGTTGACCATTCCAATACGGATTTCCACCAGCAGTGCCTTTCGGGAGGGGACGAGGGTGTCAGGATACGGGACCGCGCTCGGACGACCGCGCCGGTTTCGCGGTGAGCGGAGCGGGCGGCCGGGGCGCCCGGCGGGGACGGGCGGGAGTGTCGGACCCGGTGGCTACCGTGGTCGTGTGACCGCTCCCGCGACCCCCGCTCCCTCCACCGCAGCCTCCGTCGGCGAGGCGCTCCCGGGCGAGCCCGCGGTCGTGCTGGACGACTCCCAGCGCGCGGTGCTCGCGCTGCCCGAGGGCCGCAGCGCCGCCGTGCTCGGGGCGCCGGGGACGGGCAAGACCACGACGGTCGTCGAGCTGGTCGCCGAGCGCGTCCTCGAGCGGGGGTACCCGCCCGAGTCGGTCGTGGTGCTCGCGGCCAGCCGCACCGCCGCCACCGCCCTGCGCGACGTGCTCGCCCTGCGGCTGGGAGTGCCGACCCGGGGCCCGCTCGCCCGGACCGCGACCTCGCTCGCGTTCGAGGCGGTCACCTCCTCCGCGAAGGAGCGCGGCCTCGAGCGGCCGACCCTCCTGACCGGCGGCGAGCAGGACGCCCTCCTCTCGGAGCTCGTCGAGGGCCACCTCGAGGAGGGGACCGGCCCGCGGTGGCCGGAGGAGTTCAGCCCCGAGGTGCTGCGGCTGCGGACCTTCCGGACCGAGCTCCGCGAGTTCGGGATGCGGGCGACCGAGCACGGGCTCGACTCGGACGCGATCCGCGCCCTCGGGATCGACGCGGAGCGCGGCGAGTGGAGCGCGGCGGCCGACGTGCTCGACGAGCTGCGCGAGGTGGTCGAGTGGATGGCGCCCCAGGCGGGGACCCGCCTGGACGCTGCGGAGTTCGCGGCCTATGCGGCCGAGGCGATCCGCGCGGGCGAGGGCGGCGAGCGGATCGACGCGCTGCGCCTCGTCGTCGTCGACGACCTCCAGGAGGCGAGCGAGTCGACGCTCGTGCTGCTGCGGGCGCTGACGGAGCGCGGGGTGACCGTGATCGCGCTGGGCGACCCGGACGTGGCGACCAGCGCCTACCGCGGCGCGGCCTCCGACACGCTCGGCCGGTTCGCCGCGAGCATCGGCGCGTCCGACGTCGAGACGCTGGTGCTCGCGCGCGTGCACCGCCACTCGGCCGCGCTGCGGGCGGTCGTGTCGGCGGCCACCGAGCGGATCGGCACCGCGGCGGCCGGCCGGCAGCGGGCGGCGGTCGCGGCTCCGGCCCCCGACGCGGGCCCGGCACCCGTCCTGGTGCTGCACGCCCCGACGGCGGCGCGCGAGGCCGCGACGGTGGCGCGGCTGCTGCGCGAGCGGCGGCTGCGCGACGGAGTGCCGTGGCGGCGGATGGCGGTCGTCGTCCGCTCCGGAGCCGCGGTCCAGCCGCTGGTGAAGGCGCTCGCGGTGGCGGAGGTGCCGACCCGCTCCGTGCTCGCCGGGCGGGCGCTGCGCGACGACCACGCGGCCCGGGCGCTGCTCGTGCTGGTCGGCGTCGCGATCGGCGAGCGGCCCCTGGACGCGGAGCTCGCGGCGGAGCTGCTGCTCGGCCCGTTCGGTGGGGTCGACCGGCTGGGGCTGCGCCGGCTCCGGCTCGCACTCCGGGCGGAGGAGCTCGCCGGCGGCGGCATCCGCGCGAGCGACCCGCTGCTGGTCGAGGCCCTCGCCGCGCCCGGCCGATTCGCGACCATCGACTCCGCTCCCGCCCGGCAGGCCGAGCGGCTGGCCGTGACGATCGACCGGGTCCGCCGCCTGCACGAGGAGGGGGGCTCGATCGAGGAGCTCCTGTGGTCGGCGTGGGAGTCCAGCCGCGTCGCGTCCTCCTGGCGCGAGCTCGCCCTCGGCACCGGCCTGACCGCCGCCGAGGCCAACCGCAACCTCGACGGCGTGGTCGCCCTCTTCAGCGCCGCGCGCCGGTTCGTGGAGCGGGCGACCGGGCACTCCGCGATCGGCTTCGTCACCGAGATCCTCGAGGCGGAGGTCCCCGAGGACACGCTCGCTCCGCGCTCCGTCGAGGACGCGGTCCTGATCGGCACGCCCTCCTCCGTCGTCGGCCTGGAGTTCGACGTCGTGGTGGTGGCGCGGCTGCAGGACGGCGTCTGGCCCAACCTCCGCCAGCGCGGCTCGCTGCTCGATCCGGACGGCCTGCTGCGGCACGCCCGCGGCGAGGGCGGACTGCCGCTCGACGCCCGCAAGGCCACTCTCGACGACGAGCTCCGGATGTTCGCCCTGGCCGCCTCCCGCGCCCGGCGGCAGCTCGTGCTCAGCGCCGTCGCGGGCGAGGACGAGACGCCCTCCCTCTTCTTCCGGCTCACCCCGCCGGACGCGCCGCGGCTCGATCCGGCCTCCGCGGTGCCGCTCACGCTGCGCGGGGCGGTGGCGGCGCTGCGCCGGACCGCCACCACACCGGACTCGACCGAGGCTCCCGCCGCCATCCGAGGGCTCAGCGCCCTGGCGCTCGCGGAGGTCCCCGGCGCCGACCCCTCCTCCTGGTCCGGGGTGCTCGAGCCCTCGACCACGGAGCCCCTCTTCGACGTCGGCGACCCCGAGCGTCCCGTCTCCGTCTCGCCGAGCCGCCTCGAGGCCTTCGAGCGGTCCCCTCTGGACTGGTTCGTCGACGCCGTCTCCGGCTCCACGACGAGCACGGCGATGGGGGTCGGCACCCTCGTGCACTGGGTCCTCGAGAACGCCGAGCGGCCCGATCCGCAGGAGCTGTGGGCGGCTCTCGAGTCGCGGTGGCCCGAGCTGGTCTTCGAGTCGCCCTGGCTGGGGGAGCGGCAGAAGCGCGTCACCCGGCGGCTGATCGACGGCCTCGCGGGCTATCTCGCCGACTTCGAGCGCGGGGGAGGCGTGGTGCTCGGCCGCGAGCAGCAGTTCGAGCTCGACGTCCCGCCCGCCCGGGTGCGCGGCTCGATCGACCGCGTCGAGCGCGCGGCCGACGGCTCCGTCACGATCGTCGATCTCAAGACGGGCCGCAGCACTCCCCGCAAGGACGACATCGCCGAGCACGCGCAGCTGGGCAGCTATCAGCTCGCCGTCGCCGAAGGGGCGATCGAGGCGGCCGACCCGGCCGACGGGGGAGGCGCGAAGCTGCTCTTCGTGGCGACGGGCGTGCGCGGGAAGCCGTACCGCGAGGTGGTCCAGGAGCGCTTCGGCGAGGAGGAGCTGGAGCGGCTGCGCGATCGCGTCCGCGCCGCGGCCCTGGGCATGGCGGCGGCGGGCTTCTCGGGCCTGCTCGACGCGACCCCGTTCTCCCCCGGCGACGCCCTGCGGTACCGCATCCACGCGGTGCCCGAGGTCCCGGGGGACGGACTCCTGGCGATCGACGAGGTCGACGAGACAGCGGACCTGGAGGACTCCGAGGAGCCGGGTCCCGGTGCGCCGGCCGATCCTTCCGGCCCCGCCGACCCCGACCCCTCCGCCGTCCTCGAGGAGGAGCTGCCGTGATCGACGCCCTGACCATCGCCGAGCGCCTCGACCTGCGCCCGCCCACCGCCGAGCAGCGCGCCGTCATAGAGGCGCCGCTCGAGCCTGCCCTGGTGGTCGCCGGTGCCGGCAGCGGCAAGACCGAGACGATGGCGAACCGCGTCCTCTGGCTCCTCGCGAACGGCCACGCGGCGCCGTCGGAGGTGCTCGGCCTCACCTTCACCCGCAAGGCGGCGGCCGAGCTCGGCGAGCGCATCGGGCGGAGGATCGACCAGCTCGGCGCGGCGGGCCTGCTCCCGCTCGCGCCCGGGCAGTCGGCGCCCGACCCGTTCGAGGCCGCCACCGTCTCGACCTACAACGCCTTCGCGAACACGATCTTCCGCGACAACGCAGCCCTGATCGGCCGCGAGGGGGATGCGACCGTGCTCTCCGAGGCCTCCGCCTGGCATCTCGCGCGGGGAGTCGTGGCCGACACGGCCGATCCGCGCATCCTCGAGGTGGAGGCGGGCATCGATCGGCTGACCGACCTCGTCGTCTCGCTCGCGCACGACCTCGCCGACAACCTCGCCGATCCGGCCGCGGTCGCCGCGTTCGCCGAGGACTTCCTCCGCCTGGGCGAGCTGCCGCGCGGAGGCAGCGGCTCGGGGCTCTACCGCGAGCTCGAGAAGGCGCTGCAGGCCGTGGGCGCGCTGCCGGTGCTGACGGCGCTCGCCGAGCTGTTCCAGGAGGCGAAGGCCGAGCGCGGCTTCGTCGAGTTCTCGGACCAGGTGGCCCTCGCGCTGCGGATCGTCGACAGGGTGCCGCGGATCGTGGACGAGCACCGCGCGAGGTACCGGGTGGTGCTCCTCGACGAGTACCAGGACACCTCCGTGCTGCAGACCCGCCTCCTCTCGCGGCTCTTCGCCGGGCAGGGAGTGATGGCCGTGGGCGACCCGCACCAGTCGATCTACGGCTGGCGCGGTGCGAGCGCCGAGGGGCTCGGCCGCTTCGGCACCGATTTCGGGGGAGCGGGCCGCTTCTCCCTCAGCACGAGCTGGCGCAACGGCCGCCGTGTGCTGACCGCCGCGAACGCGATCGTGGAGCCGCTGTCGGCGAGGAGCGCGGTCGCGGTCGACACGCTGAGCGCGGGTCCTCAGGCCTCCGAGCACCCGGTCGAGCTCACCTTCCCCGAGACGATCGAGGAGGAGGCGGACGACGTCGCCGCCTGGTTCGCCGGGCGCCTGCGCCAGAGCGCCGAGCCGCCGTCGGCCGCGGTGCTCTTCCGGGTGCGCGCGAACATGGACCGCTTCGCCGCCGCGCTGGCGAAGCACGGCGTCCGGTACCACATCCTCGGCATCGGGGGCCTGCTGCGGCAGCCCGAGATCGCCGACCTCGTCGCCGCGCTCACCGTCGTCGAGGACCCGGCCGCCGGCAGCGAGCTCGTCCGCCTCCTGGCCGGCGCCCGCTGGCGTCTGGGCGTCCGCGACCTCAAGGCGCTGCGCGACCTCGCCTCGTGGCTCGCGGCGCGCGACCACGCGCACCGGCTGCTCCCGGAGGAGGTGCGCGAGCGGATGCGCGCGTCCGTCACCGAGGGCGAGGGCGGCTCGATCGTCGAGGCCCTCGACTTCATCGCGGCGCGCCGCCCCGGCGACGACGGGCGGATCGACCACTCCGCGCTCGGCGGGTTCAGCGCCGAGGGCCTGCGGCGCCTGCACGAGGCGGGCACCCTGTTCGGCCGGCTGCGCGCCCGGGCCGGGCTCGACCTCCTCGACTTCGTCACCCTGGTCGAGCAGGAGCTGGGCCTGGACATCGAGGTCGAGGCGAACGAGTCGCGCGGGGACGGCCGCGCCAACCTCGAGGCCTTCCGGGAGGCGGTGGCCGGGTACCTGCAGACGGACGACCGCGGCGCCGGCACCGGCTCCTCTCTCCGCGGATTCCTCCGCTGGCTCGTCCTCGCGGACAAGCGCGACGGCCTGGCCCCGCGACCGGAGGACCCGGAACCGGGGACGGTGCAGCTGCTGACGATCCACGGCTCCAAGGGTCTGGAGTGGGACCTCGTCGCCGTCCCGCGGATGGTCGACGGCGAGCTCCCCGGCACGCCGGTCGAGGGCTTCCGCGGGTGGGTCAGACTGGGCGCGATGCCCTACGCGTTCCGCGGCGACGCCGCCGAGCTCCCCGATCTCGCCTGGCGCGGCTGCAGCACGCAGAAGGAGGTCGTCGACGCGATCGGAGCGTTCGGCGACACCCTCCGCGAGCGCAACGAGGCGGAGGAGCGGCGTCTCGCCTACGTGGCCGTCACGCGGGCGCGTCACCACCTCCTGCTCAGCGGCTCGTGGTGGGCCGGCCAGGCCAAGCCGCGCGGACCGGGCGTCTTCCTCCGCGACCTCGAGGAGGCCGGCACGATCCCGCCGCTGCCGACCGAGCCCGCGAACGAGGAGAACCCGCTCGAGCGGGCCCCGCGCACGTTCCGCTGGCCCCACGATCCGCTCGGCTCCCGCGGCGACCGGGTCCGCGCCGCCGCCGCCCGGGTCCGCAGCGCCGAGCCCGCTCTGCTCGGAGCGCGCGGCGACGACATCCGCCTGCTGCTCGCCGAGCGGGCGGTGCGGCTGGCCGGGGGCGAGCGCACGCCGCTGCCCACCCGCATCCCCGCCTCCCGGTTCAAGGACATCGTCAGCACTCCGGACGAGGTCGCCGCACAGCTGCGCCGGCCGATGCCGGAGCGCCCCTACCGGCAGACCCGGCTCGGCACGACCTTCCACTCCTGGGTCGAGAACCGCTTCGGCGTCCAGGGCGGGGCGGAGGCGGTCGACACCTTCCCCGACGAGCTCGACGACGCCGGCCCCGCGTCCGTCGAGCAGGAGCGGCTCGACGCCCTGATCGCCACGTTCGAGCGCTCGGAGTGGGCCGACCGGCGCCCGGAGGCGGTCGAGATCGAGATCCACCTCCAGCTCGCCGGCCACGTCGTCGTCTGCAAGCTTGACGCGGTGTACCCGACGGAGGACGGCGTGCAGATCGTCGACTGGAAGACCGGGCGGGCGCCGAAGGACGCCGCCGACCTCGAGCTCAAGCAGTTCCAGCTCGCGCTGTACCGGCTCGCCTACTCGCGCTGGCGGGGGGTGCCGCTCGAGAGCGTCGACGCCGTGTTCTACTTCGTCGCCGACGACCTCGTGCTGCGGCCCGAGCGGTTCTACTCCGAGCGCGAGCTCGCGGAGTCGCTCTCCTCGGCGACGGGAGCGAGCCCGCGGCCGTGAGCGGAGGAGCCCGTGCGGGCTCCCGGCGTGCGGTTGAGCAGCTCCTCGACCTCCGAGACCGCCAGCACCGGGCCGGTGTCGGTCGAGAGGGGCGCGGAGAGGTCGCCGAGCACGCTGTCGACCAGCGTGTCCAGCATGGCGACCGCGTCGTCCACGATGGCGGAGTCGTCGGTCTCGGTGCCGTGCAGCAGCCAGCGGGCGAGTTCGAGCTCGGCGTAGAGCTGGGCGCGCTGGCGGATCGTGCGGTCCACTGCTCCCGCGCGCATCCGGGAGTAGGCGGAGAGCGCCGTCTCCGAGCCCGGGGCGCTCAGCAGCCAGTGCAGGTCGCGCGCCGGGTCGCCGACCCGCAGCGCCGCCCAGCCGAGCACGGCCGCGACGACGTCGCCCGAGCGGAGGAAGGAGTCGGCGGTCATCGAGCCGTTCACCACGGTCGGGTCGAACTGCCAGAGCGCCTCGTCGGAGGAGGCCGACTCCCAGCGCGCGACGAGCGCCGCCGGGACGTGGCCGGTGTCGGCCGCGCGCTCGATCACCGCGACCGTCTCGTTCACGCTGTCGCGCGCGGTCGCGATCGGCAGGCCCGCCTCCTGGACGAACGACACCGGGAGCGAGTGGATCGCCCCGATGGCCCGGCCGATCGAGTCCGCGAGCCCGCTCTGCGCGGCCACGTCGTCGATGAGGACGCGATCTCCCTCGAGGTACTCGTAGACGACCGCGCGAGTGCCGTCGAACGGCGTCTGCCCGACGCTCTCCTGCAGATCGAAGGGCAGGCGGCTGCGGATGCCGGCGGTCAGCGCCCGGAGCGCGACGAGGTCGCCGAGCTGCTCCTGCTCCGCGAGCGCGGACGTGGGCACGCGCACGACGAGGCGGGCGCCCTCGCGCGTCGTCAGCAGGGCGGAGTCGAAGTCGCCGTGCGTCGAGGACGTGAAGGGGCGCGCGGAGCGGACGTCGAGGCCCTCGACGGCCGAGGTGGCCAGCGCGGCTAGAGTGAGATGGGATCTGGCCATGGTTTCCAGGGTAGGCGGCTCGTGCCCGGCCGGCCCGCCGCCACGCGCTGTCCCGCCGATGCCGTCGAAGGCCCGCGACAGCGGTCCTCGCGGCCCCCGTCACGAAATGAGCCCCGGATGTCACTGCCCTTCGCCGATCGCCTCCCGCTCTCGCGACAGGCGGCCGACCGCGACGGCGTCGGACGCTCGCGGCCCGCGCTCTTCGACGAGCTGCTCGCCGATCCCGCCACGCGCGTGCTCGTCCTGCACCACGACCGGACCCTGGTCGAGGCCGACCGCCTCCTCCTGCGCCGCCCCGAGGACGTGACCGCCGGCACCCTCCGGATCTACCTCGGCCGCACGCTCGCCGAGGCCCCCGGCGAGCCGGTCGGAACTCCCGTCATCGCGACCGTCCTCACCGACGCGGCCGCCGCCGAGCTCGAGCCCGACGAGGAGCGGTGGAGCGGCCTGCGCCCGATCGCCGAGCGCCTGAGCGACCGCGACGCGGGCCTGTTCACCGAGGCGCTCGCCATCGCGAACTGGCACGCCTCGCACGGCTACTCGCCCCGCAACGGCGACCCGACCGTCGTCGAGCAGGGCGGCTGGGTCCGCCGCTCGCCCACCGACGGCAGCCAGGTCTTCCCGCGCACGGATCCGGCGATCATCGTCTGCGTCCTCGACGCGGACGACCGCCTCCTCCTCGGCTCGAACGCGATGTGGGGCACCGGCCGCTTCTCCCTGCTCGCCGGCTTCGTCGAGCCGGGCGAGTCGCTCGAGGCCGCCGTGATCCGCGAGATCGGCGAGGAGTCGGGCATGCGCGTCGTCGACCCGCAGTACCTCGGCTCGCAGCCCTGGCCCTTCCCCGCCTCCCTCATGGTCGGCTTCACCGCCCGCCTCGCCGAGGACCAGTCCCCGGAGGATCTGCTCCCGGACGGCGAGGAGATCGTCGAGCTGCGCTGGTTCACCCGGCAGCAGCTGCACGACTCGCTCGAGTCCGTGCTGCTGCCCGGCCGCTCGTCGATCGCCCGCGCGATGATCGAGGACTGGTACGGAGGCGAGCTGGAGAACGGCCCGATCGCGTGACCCTGCTCGACGGTCTCGACGAGGGGCAGCGCGAGGCGGCGGAGGCGCTGCTGGGGCCGGTCTGCGTCCTCGCGGGAGCGGGCACCGGCAAGACCCGGACGATCACGCACCGCATCGCTCACGGAGTGGCGACCGGCGTCTACACGCCCGGCCGCGTCATGGCCCTGACCTTCACCAGCCGCGCCGCGGCCGAGCTGCGCTCGCGCCTGCGGGTGCTCGGCGCCGGCGGCGTCCAGGCCCGCACCTTCCACGCCGCCGCCCTCTCGCAGCTCGGCTACTTCTGGCCGCAGCTGGTGGGGGGCACGATGCCCCAGCTACTCGACGGCAAGGCGCGCCTGCTCGGGCACGCGGCCGAGCGGCTCCGCCTGAAGCTCGACACGGCGACGCTCCGCGACCTCTCGGCCGAGATCGAGTGGCGGAAGGTGTCCGCCCTCTCGCTCGAGCAGTACGCCGTCGCCGCCCGCACGCGCCCCCTGCCCGGACGGCTCACCCTGGAGCAGACGGTCGCGCTCGTGGACGAGTACGAGGGGCTGAAGGACCAGCGCCGCCAGATCGACTTCGAGGACGTCCTGCTCGTGACCGCCGGGATGCTCGAGTCCGAGCCCGCGATGGCGATGCAGGTGCGCGAGCAGTACCGCTTCTTCGTCGTCGACGAGTACCAGGACGTCTCGCCGCTGCAGCAGCGGCTCCTGGAGCTCTGGCTCGGCGACCGGAGCGACCTCTGCGTCGTCGGCGACGCCAGCCAGACCATCTACTCCTTCGCGGGTGCGCGGGCCGACTACCTCCTCGACTTCCCGTCCCGCTGGCCGACCGCCACCGTGGTGCGCCTGGAGGAGAACTACCGCTCGGCCGTGCCGATCGTCCAGACCGCGAACCGCCTCATGCGGGGCAGGCCCGGCGCCCTCTCGCTCCACGCCGTCGCCGCCGCCGAGGCGCCGGAGCCCGCGATCGACGCCTACCCGGACGACATCGCGGAGGCGCGCGGGATCGCGGCGCGGGTCGCGGCCGACATCGAGGCGGGGGTGCGCCCCTCCGACATCGCGGTCCTCTTCCGCACCAACAGCCAGTCGGCGGTCATCGAGCACGCCCTGCACGAGCGGGGAGTGAGCGCGCACATGCGCGGCGGCAAGCGCTTCTTCGACCTCCCCGAGGTGAAGCAGGCCGTGATGCAGCTGCGCGCGGCGTCCGTGTCGATCAGCGGCGAGCCGCTGTTCAAGTCGGTGAGCGACGTCCTCCGCTCGCTCGGCTGGAGCGCCGAGCCGCCGTCGGCGCCCGGTGCGGTGCGCGACCGGTGGGAGTCGCTGGACACGCTGGCCCGCCTCGTCGACGAGGCCCCTGCCGGATGGACCTTCCGCCAGTTCACCGACGACCTGATCGCACGCCAGCAGGTGCACCACGAGCCGGACCGCGGCGCGGTCACCCTCGCCACGCTGCACTCGGCGAAGGGCCTCGAGTGGGAGTCGGTGCACCTGATGGGGCTCGCCGAGGGCCTGCTGCCGATCTCGTACGCCGCCGGCCTCGAGGCGATCGACGAGGAGCGGCGCCTCCTCTACGTCGGCATCACCCGGGCCCGCCGGCGCCTGCGCCTCTCATGGGCGCGCTCGACGGTCGGCCGCGTCACGCGGAGGGAGCCGTCGCGCTTCCTCGAAGAGCTCGGCACGCGCACTCGGGGTGCGGCTCCCGCTCCCGCACGGTGAACGCTCCGGAGGCGTCGCTGTAGACCCGCTCGGCCGCGCGCAATCCTCGCCAGCCCGCGAGCAGTCGCCGCAGCACGGCGTCGGCGGCCGCCACGGCGATCGCGGCGCTCGCGAGCGGCGTGCGGGTGGGGGCCGTGCGGCCGAGCACCTGGATCACGAGGCGCGCGCGATCCGGGTCGAGGTCCATCCGGTCCCGCTCGGCGCAGTGCAGGCACGGTCCGGAACCCGGCTCGACAAGGGGTCCGAGGCGCACCGATTCGTCGCCGAACACCACCGCCAGGTGTGGCACATCGGCCGCGAGCCAGTGCGCGGCGCGGGCGGGGGCGACCGCGAAGTCGGCGATCAGCACGGCGAGGTCCGGCGTCCCGTCGTCGGCGACCAGCGAGCAGCCCTCGCTCCGGAGCAGCGTGCGCAGTGCGTCCGGTGCCGCGCCCGTCCCCTCGACGACGACCTGCGGTGCCGGGGGAGGGCCGCCGGGCTCGACGCTGCGCAGCAGGACCGGCCGGAGCGCCTGGAGCACCTCGTCGACCCGCGCCTCGCTCGCTCCGGCGCGCGCCGCGATCAGGCGGACGGTGCCGGCGCTGGTGCCCACGCGGAGGGCGTCGAGCAGCAGCTCCTCCGGGTAGCCGACGCCGTCCAGGACCGCGTGCGGCCGGTCGAGGCCGAGCTGCACCGCGGTCGCGGAGCGCCAGAGCAGGGGGAGTCGGGGATCGAGCCGGAGCACCATCCGGCGATCATGGCCGAGACCGGCCCGGCGCCGCGCGAGTTGTCCACAGGTGGGCGCCGGACGGGGGGTCAGACGGGGCGGTCGCCCGTGGGGGAGGAGCCGCGGTCGTCGTCGTCCGGCGAGCCGGCGTCGTCGGTCGTGTCCGGAGCGTCTCCGGAGGCGCCGTCGCCCTCGCGCGGCATCGTGCCGTTCAGCAGGTCCTCCAGCGCGCGGTCCATCTCGTCGGGCTCCGGGGTCTCGCCGCGGGCCTCGGCCGTGAGCCGGGCGACGAGCGCGCTCGGGTCGTCCAGGTCCTCCGAGCCGGGGAGCAGGTCGGGGTGCGACCAGAGGGAGTCGCGGGCCTCGGGCCCGACGGCGTCGGTCACGGCCTGCCACATCGCGGCGGCCTCGCGGAGGCGGCGCGGGCGCAGCTCCAGGCCGACGAGGGTCGCGAAGGCGGATTCGGCCGGGCCGCCGGAGGCGCGGCGGCGGCGGACCGTCTCGGCGATCGCCCCGGCGCTGGGCAGGCGGGTGGTCGCCGCCGCGGTGACGACGTCGACCCACCCCTCGATGAGGGCGAGGACGGTCTCGAGGCGGCCGTGCGCGGCGAGCTGCTCCTCCGTCTTCGGCGGGATGAGCGCGCCGGAGGTCATCGCGTCGCGGAGCTCCTCGGGGTTCGACGGGTCGAAGCCCTCGGCCAGCTCCTCGAGGCGGGTGGTGTCGATGCTGATCCCGCGCGCGAAGTCGGTGATCTGCGAGATGAGGGCGAGACGGAGCCACTTGCCGTGCCGGAAGAGGCGGGCGTGCGCGAGCTCGCGGACCGCCAGGTACAGCTGCACCTGGTCCAGCGGGATGTCGAGGCCCTCGCCGAACGCGGCGACGTTCTGCGGCAGGATCGCCGCGTCGTTCTCCTCCAGCAGCGGGATGCCGATGTCGCCGCCCGAGACGACCTCGGCGGCGAGCTGCCCGACGACCTGGCCCAGCTGCAGGGCGAACAGGGTGCCGCCGATCCCGCGCATCATGCCCTCGGCACCGGCGATCATCGCCTGCATCTCCTCCGGGGCCTGCTCGCGGAGCACGCGGGTCAGCGCGTCCGAGATGCTCAGCGCCACCGGCTCGGCGAGCTGGGTCCAGACCGGCATCGTCAGGGAGATCCACTCGAGGCGGCTGATCGAGCGCGGCGTGCGGCTCAGCTCGGAGACGTACGCGACCTCGTCGAGCCAGAGCGCGGCGACGCCGAAGGCCGCGTCGATCGGAGCCCGCACGGAGTCGGACACCGGCGCGGACTCGGCGCGCGCGAGCTGCTTCGCCTGCTCGAGCGAGAGCGTCCAGTTGACGCCGCCGTCGCCGTTCTGCTGCATCGCGCTCTGCAGCTGCGAGAGCAGGTTCTGCAGGGCCACCGGGTCGTTCGGCAGGCCTGCCGCTCCGGCGAGCTGCGAGGGGTCGACCGGGCCGTTCCCCGAGAGGAACTGCCGCAGCATCTCCCGGAACTCGTCCTCGGAGCCGCCGCCCGCTCGGTCCGCACTGTCGCCATCGGCCATCGGGATCAGCCCTCCGTCGCTCACCTGAATCCGGTCGCCGCACCGCCTCCGCGGCCCTGCACAGGGCGCCGGTTCCGGCGCGACTCCCAGTCGTGCAAGCTACGTTAGCCCGAGCGCCCGGGGCCTCGGCGTGCAGAGCACCGCTCGGGCCCAGCCCGCTTCCGCCCGCCGCGAACATCCCGGCGGAGCCGCTCCACCCGTTGCCAGAAAGGCCCCCGTGTCGCTGTTCTCCGACGACCCGCGCCCCTCCTCCTCCCCGCACCGCCCGTGGGTCGGACCGGTCGTCCTCCTCTCGGGTGTCGCCGTCGTGGTCGGTCTGGGCGTCGCGCCCGCCCCCTACGTGATCGAGCAGCCCGGCCCCGTGTTCGACACCCTGGGCAGCAGCAAGGACGTGCCCCTCATCTCGATCCCGGACCGCACCACCTATCCCACGGCCGGCACGCTCGACATGCTCACCGTGTCGGTCGTCGGCAACCCGCAGAGCCTGCCCACCTGGGTCGAGGTCGCGAGCGCCTGGTTCGACAGGACCAAGGCGGTCGTCCCGGTCGACGCGATCTTCCCTCCCTCCTCCACGGTCGAGGAGCGCGACGAGGCGAACCAGGCCGAGATGACCGACTCCCAGCAGGAGGCGATCGCCGCCGCGCTCACCGAGCTCGGCTACCCCGTCGAGCAGCGCGTCTCGGTCGTGCAGGTGCCCGAGGGCTCCCCGGCCGAGGGCGTCCTGGAGGCGGGGGACGAGATCCTCGCGGTCGCGGGCACCCCTGTCGCCGACGCGACCGCCCTGCGCGCGACCCTGCAGACCCTCGGCACCGGCTCCCCGGTGCAGGTCAGCATCGAGCGCGAGGGCGTCCGGCAGGAGGTGGAGGTCACGCCGCGCGACTCGAACGGCGCCGCCGTCATCGGCGTCCTCCCCGGAGCGGCCTTCGACTTCCCGTTCGAGGTCGACATCCAGCTGGACGACGTGGGCGGGCCGAGCGCGGGCATGATGTTCGCCCTCGGGATCATCGACAAGCTCACCGAGGGCGAGCTCAACGGCGGGCGGAGCGTCGCCGGGACCGGCACGATCGACGCGGCCGGCGAGGTCGGCGCCATCGGCGGGATCCGCCAGAAGCTCTACGGGGCGGAGGGCGCCGGAGCCAAGTACTTCCTCGCCCCCGCGACCAACTGCAACGAGGTCGTCGGCCACGTCCCCGACGGGCTCGACGTGCTCGCGGTCTCGACCCTCGACGACGCCCTCGCCGCCCTGAAGGGCATCGCCGCGGGCGACACCTCCGGGCTGCCGGACTGCAGCACCGCCTCTCCCCTCGACTGATCCCACCCGCCGACCCCGGGTCGACGCCCAGGTGAGCCGGACAGCCGTCGCATAGCATGGGTGGCCTCCCCTCACATCTCGACAGCAAGAGGCCCTCACGTGAGTTCCACAGCAACCGAAACCCCGCCGCGGAAGAGACGGAGCGTCCTCGCCGTCACTGTCGTAGTGGTGGCCGTCCTGGTGGTGGCGTTCTTCGTCTTCGCCGGTCTGTACACCGACATCCTCTGGTACGACCAGCTCGGCTTCCTCTCCGTGCTCACGACGCAGTGGGCGGCGGCGGGCGGTCTCTTCGTCATCGGCTTCGTCGCCATGGCGGTGCCGGTGTTCATCAGCCTGATGCTGGCGTACCGCCTCCGGCCGGTCTACGCGAAGCTCAACTCGCAGATCGACCGCTACCAGCAGGTCGTGGAGCCGCTGCGGCGCCTGGCCACCTTCGGGATCCCCGCGGTGCTCGGCCTCTTCGCCGGCGTCTCCTCCGCCACCCGCTGGCAGACGAGCCTCACCTTCTGGAACCGCACGCCCTCGGGCACCACGGATCCGCAGTTCGGCCTCGACACGTCGTTCTACCTCTTCGAGCTGCCCTTCTACCAGAGCATCGTCGGCTTCGCGTCGGCGGTCCTGCTGATCTCGGCGTTCGCGACCCTCGCCACCGGCTACCTCTACGGAGCGATCCGGGTGAACGGCCGCGAGATCCGCATCTCGAAGGCCTCGCGCATCCAGCTGGCGGTCATCGCCGCCCTCTACCTCGCCGTGCAGGCGGTCAGCCTCTGGCTCGACCAGTACGCGACGCTCGCGCAGCAGGGGCCCCGCATCACCGGCGCCACCTACTCCACCGTCAACGCGACGATCCCGGGCCTGCAGATCCTGGCCGGCATCGCGGCGCTGGTCGCGATCCTCTTCGTCGTCACCGCCTTCATCGGCCGCTGGCGCTTCCCGGTCATCGGCACCGCGCTGCTGATCGTGTCGAGCCTGCTCGTCGGCTCCCTCTACCCCTGGATCGTGCAGAAGTTCCAGGTCGAGCCCAACGAGCGCACGCTCGAGCAGCCCTTCATCCAGAACAACATCGACATGACGCGCCAGGCCTACGGCGTCAGCGACGTCGACGTCATCCCCTACGACGCGACCACGGACGCGGAGCCGGGCGCCCTGCGCTCGGACGCCGAGACCACCGCGAACATCCGCATCCTCGACCCCGCCGTCGTCACCGACGCGTTCTCGCAGCTGCAGCAGTTCCGCCAGTACTACAAGTTCGGCGACACGCAGAACGCGCTCGACGTCGACCGCTACTCCATCGACGGATCGACGCAGGACGCCGTGGTCGGCGTCCGCGAGCTGAACCTCAACGGCCTCGGCACCAACCAGACCTGGTACAACCAGACGCTGGTCTACACCCACGGCTACGGCCTGGTCGCCGCGTACGGCAACCAGCGATCGGCCGACGGCGAGCCGGTGTTCATCGAGTCCGGCGTCCCGACGACGGGCGACCTCGGCGACTACGAGCCGCGGATCTACTTCGGCGAGAACTCCCCGCCGTACTCGATCGTGGGCGGCAACGACTCGCGCGACATCGAGCTCGACTACCCCTCGGGCACCGACGGCGCGCAGCAGACCTACACGACCTTCGACGGCGAGGGCGGCCCCGCTCTCGACAACGTCTTCAAGAAGCTCGTCTACGCGATCAAGTTCCAGTCCGAGCAGATCTTCCTCTCGGACGGCGTGAACGACGACTCGCAGATCCTCTACGACCGCGATCCCGTGCAGCGCGTCCAGAAGGTCGCGCCGTACCTCAAGCTCGACTCCGACGCCTACCCGACCGTCGTCGACGGCCGCGTGAAGTGGGTCGTCGACGGGTACACCACCTCGGCCGACTACCCGTACTCGGAGGTGCAGAGCCTCTCGCAGGCGATCGCCGACACGAACACGCAGCAGCAGTTCCCGACCGACGACGTCAACTACATCCGCAACTCGGTGAAGGCGACCGTCGACGCGTACGACGGCAGCGTCACGCTCTACGCGTGGGACACCGAGGACCCGATCCTGCAGACCTGGCAGAAGATCTTCCCGACCACGGTGAAGCCCGTGAGCGACATGTCGGGCGAGCTGCTCAGCCACGTCCGGTACCCGGAGGACCTCTTCAAGGTCCAGCGCGCGGTCCTCGGCACTTACCACGTCACCGACGCGGGCTCCTTCTACTCCCGCGAGGACGCCTGGGCGACGCCGAACGACCCGACGAGCGGAGCCGCGACCACGGCCGCCGCGACCGGCACCAGCCTGCAGCCTCCGTACTACCTGACGCTGCAGACGCCGGATCAGGACGTGCCGTCGTACTCGCTCTACTCGACGTACATCCCGGCGAGCGTCCAGGGCGCGCAGGCCAGCCGCAACGTGCTGACCGGCTACCTCGTGGCCGACTCCGACGCCGGCTCGACGGCGGGCTCCGTGGCCGACGGCTACGGCACGCTCCGCCTGCTCGAGCTGCCGAAGGACGACACGGTGCCCGGCCCCGGCCAGGTGCAGAACGCGTTCACCACCGACCCGACGGTCGCGAACGAGCTGAACATCCTCTCCCGCGGCGACACCACCGTCACGAGGGGCAACCTGCTCACGCTGCCGGTCGGCGGCGGCCTGCTCTACGTCCAGCCGATCTACGTGCGCTCCAACGGAGACACGAGCTTCCCGCTCCTGCAGAAGGTGCTGGTCGCGTTCGGTGACGACATCGCCTTCGAGGACACCCTCGACGCGGCCCTCGACAGCCTCTTCGGCGGCGACTCGGGAGCCGACGCGGGCGACACCGGCACGCCGACGACTCCGGACGCCGGCACCGGCACCTCGGGCGGCGACACCGGAGGCGACGCGGGCGGCACGACCGGCGGCACCGGCTCCACGCCGGCCACGGGCGACCAGACGGCGCTGCAGCAGGCGCTGAACGACGCGCGGGACGCACTCACGGCTCGCGAGAACGCCCTCAAGGCGGGCGACCTCACCGCCTTCGCGGCGGCGGACGAGCAGCTGACCGAGGCGCTCTCGCGGGCGCTGCAGGCCGAGGGCGGCCAGTAGCCCGCATGGTGCAGGTCGACCGCGGCGAGCACCTCCGCTCGGGGGAGTGGCTCGAGCTGAACCGCACGTACTGGGAGGAGCGCACCGGCGAGGGTGTGCTCCACCCGGAGCTCGTCACCGCGGCGCTCCTCGACCCCGGGCCGAGGATCCTCCAGCTCGGCTCGGGCGACGGGCTCGACGCGCTCGAGCTCGCCGAGCGCGGCGCCCGCGTGGTGGGCGTCGACTTCTCGATGCCCGCGGTGCGCCGAGCACGCGCCGCCGCCGCGGACAGGGACCTCGCCGGCTCCGCCCGCTTCGTCTGCGCGAACCTCTACGAGCTGCGGCACATGCTGCCGGAGCCCGACTCGTTCGACGTCGTGCTCTGCAGCGCCGGCGTCGTCTCGTGGCTCCCCGACCTGGAGGAGTGGGCGCGGCTGGTGGAGTGGTTCGTCGCCCCCGGCGGAGCGGTGCTCGTCGCCCCGTCGTCGTCCGCTCCCGTCGGCGCCGACGTCCGCACCTGGTCGCGCACCTCGTCCGAGCTCGCAGCCGCCCTGACGGCGGTCGGGCTGAGCGTGGACGAGAGCGTCGTGCTGCGCGCCGCCAAGCCCGCCTGAGACCGGAGCCCGCTCCCACCGCCGCGTCGATTTGCATCGGCGCCGGAACGCGTGTAATGTCTCTTCTTGTGCCGCGGGGTGGAGCAGTTCGGTAGCTCGCTGGGCTCATAACCCAGAGGTCGTAGGTTCAAATCCTGCCCCCGCAACAAGAAAGCGAAAGCCGGTCCGGAGAAGGGCCGGCTTTCGTCGTTAACACGGGTCGCGGACGTGCTTCCCGCGGCTGACAGTGCGCGGGCCGAGACCTCAGTCGCCCTCGATCACGCTCAGCACGTTGCCCGCCGGATCGCGGAACCAGCAGATAGTCGGCCCGTGGCCGCGCATCACTCCGTCCGCATCGGTCGGCAGCGACGGGTCGTCGTAGATCGCCGTGGTGACGCCTGCCGCGTGCAGCTCGGCGACCGCCGCGTCGACGTCCTCCACCGAGAAGTTCAGGATCGTGAACGACGCCGGCTCGTGGTCCGGCTTCGGGTACGCGATCGCGCGGCCTCCGCCCGGCAGCCGGATGTCGAGGATCCCCATCGCGTTCAGCTCGACCTCGAGCCCGAGCACTCCGCCGTAGAAGGCCCGCGCCGCCTCCACGTCGTCCACGCTGAAGCCGCTGAAGGCCCTCTCGCTCCGGATCATCGCCGTCCTCCGTCCCGCGGCCGCACCGTCGCGCCCGCTCCGCTCCGGACGCTACTCCGGTCGCCCGTCCGCGTCACCGTCGGATCCGCCCGCGGCGCCGCCGACCGCGAGCCGGTCTCGCGCGACCCGCATCCGCGGACCGGCCTCCCGACGCTCCGCGCCGACGCGTGTGCCGGACCGGCCCGCACGTTAGGCTTGACCCCGATGCGAGGGGTGCTGCTGTGAGGGACGAACGCGGAGACGACGGCTCGAACGAGGGGCTCGGCGGCCGCCCGACCCGGCGGAGCCTGCGGCAGGCGCCGCACGCGCTGCCCGCGGCACGCGTCGCCACTCCGGTCCTCACGCCCGTCCGCCCCGTGCGGCGCCGCCGGGGCCGTGTCTTCCGCGCGACCGTCAGCACGGTCGCCCTCGCCGCCATCGCGGGCCTCGTGGCGGTCTCCGCGCTCCCCGCCTACTCCTTCGACCCGGCACCCGATTCGCAGGCCGCCGTCGAGGCCGCCGCCCGCGTGCAGGCGCTCGGCAACCAGAAGCTCACCGTCGCGGCGACCGCGGTCCAGGAGCAGGTCATCCGCGACTCCTTCACCGCACCGACCCAGGCCCAGCTCGACGAGGCGGCCGCCCAGGCGCGCGCGCTCGCCGCCGCCGAGCAGGCCGCCCGCGACGCCGAGACCGCCCGCCTCGCCCAGGAGGCGCAGGCCGCGGCAGGCACGACCGGCGCGGACGGCGCCGCCGCGGGCAGCGGCGGCACCAGCACCTCGGTCACGCCCCGCGAGGAGGGCGACGACTACCCCTGGCGCGACCAGCTCACCGACGACCAGGGCGGCGGCCTCTCGCCGCTGCGGTACTACTACCGCGAGTGCGTCGACTTCGTCGCCTGGCGGATCAACCGCGACCAGGGCTCGACGAGCGCACCCTTCAAGTGGACCTGGGGCAACATGACCCCGGGCGGGGGCAGCGCCTACGCGTGGGCCGGCCAGTGGGCCTCCCACGGCTGGGTGACCAGCAGCACGCCCGTCCCCGGCGCGGTCGCCTGGTTCACCGGCAACCACGTCGCGTACGTGCAGGCCGTCAACTCCGACGGCACGGTCTCGCTCGAGGAGTACAACTGGGGCAACGACCACGCGTACCACAAGCGCACCATCCCGGCCTCCCAGGTCGCCCTCTTCCTCTACCCGCCGAGCTGATGACCGGCGCCGTCGGCATGGCCGTGGCGCAGTTCGCCCCCTCGACGGACCGGGAGGCGAACATCGCGACGATCGGGCGCCTGGCCCGGATCGCCGCCGAGCGCGGCGCGAGCATGGTGGTGCTGCCGGAGTACAGCTCCGCCTTCACCGATCCGCTCGGGCCCGAGCTGGTCGCGGCGGGCGAGGCGCTCGACGGCCCGTTCGTCACGGCTCTCGCGGCCCTCGCGCGCGAGCTCCGGATCCACCTCGTGGCGGGCATGGTCGAGGAGATGGACGGGCGCCGCATCGCGAACACGCTCGTCGCGCTCGACCCCGAGGGCGCGCTCGTGGCCCGCTACCGCAAGCTGCACCTGTACGACGCCTTCGGCCAGACCGAGTCGGAGTGGGTCGCCGCGGGGGAGATCGCCGCACCCGAGACGTTCGAGGTCGGCGGCCTCGTCGTCGGGCTGCAGACCTGCTACGACCTGCGCTTCCCGGAGGTCAGCCGCTGGCTGGTCGACGCCGGGGTCGACGTCATCGCGGCACCGGCCGAGTGGGTGCGCGGCCCGCTCAAGGAGGCGCACTGGCGGACGCTGGTCACCGCCCGCGCGCTCGAGAACACGGTGTACCTCGTCGCAGCCGACCAGACCCCGCCGATCGGGGTCGGCACGAGCATGATCGTCGATCCGATGGGCGTCGAGACCGTCACCCTCGGCGAGGTCGAGGATGTCGCCGTCGCCTGGGTCTCGCGCGAGCGGATCGACGCGGCGCGCGCGAAGAACCCCGCTCTGGCGCTGCGGCGCTTCCGGGTGCTGCCGCTCTGACCGCCGCCCCCGGCCCGACGGCGCCGGGCATCCGACCGAATCCGCTGAGGCCGGCTCCTCAGCGCCCCATGCGCGCGAGGCCCGCGACCGCGGTCTCCAGCACCTCGAACCGCTTGCAGAAGGCGAAGCGGACGAGCGAGCGGTAGGGAGCGGCGTCCTCGGGGCGGCAGAACGCCGACACGGGCACCGCCACCACTCCCGCGAGATCCGGGAGCGCCCGGCAGAGCGCGACCCCGTCGTCGTAGCCGAGCGGTGCCGCGTCCGCGACGACGAAGTAGCCGCCCGAGGAGGGCGCGACGCCGAAGCCCGCAGCAGCCAGGCCCGCCGACAGCAGGTCCTTCTTGGCCGCAAGAGTCTGCGCCGCGCCGGTGAAGAAGGCGTCCGGGAGCCCGAGCCCGAGGGCGACGGCCCCCTGGAACGGCGAGCCGCTGACGTAGGTGAGGAACTGCTTCACGGCGAGGACGGCCGTGATCAGCTCGCGCGGGCCCGTGACCCAGCCGATCTTCCAGCCCGTGGTGCTGAAGGTCTTGCCCGCCGAGGAGACGGAGAGCGTCCGCTCGAAGGCTCCGGGAAGGGAGGCCAGCGGGACGTGCGGGGTGTCGAAGCGCAGGTGCTCGTAGACCTCGTCCGTCAGGATCACGGCGTCGTGCCGCTCGGCGAGCCGCACGATCAGCTCGCGGGTCTCGGCCGGGAGGACGGCACCGGTCGGGTTGTGCGGGTCGTTCACCAGGATGACGCGCGTGCGGTCGCTCACTGCGGCGGTCAGCTCGTCGTGGTCGACCGCGAAGGAGGGGCCGCGCAGGAGCACGGTGCGATGCACCCCTCCGGCGAGGGCGATCAGGGCTCCGTAGGCGTCGTAGTGGGGCGTGAAGGTGACGACCTCGTCGCCCGGCTCGAGGAGGGCCAGCAGAGCCGCGGCCAGGGCCTCGGTGGCGCCCGTGGTGACGAGGACCTCGCCGTCGGGGTCGAGGGAGATCCCGGAGAAGCGCAGCCGGTGCGCGGCGATCGCCTCGCGCAGGACGGGGAAGCCGGGACCCGGCGGGTACTGGTTGAGCCCGGACGCGATGGCGTCGCGCGCGGCGTCGAGGATCTCGCGCGGGCCGTCCTCGTCCGGGAAGCCCTGGCCGAGGTTCACCGCTCCGGTGCGCAGGGCGAGCGCGCTCATCTCGCTGAAGACGGTGGCGGCGACCTCGCCACAGGGGCCGAGGAGGCCGGCGCCCGCCGCGGCGCGCGACCAGGATCCGGGAATGCTCACGTGCCCAGTGTGCCCGCTCGAGCAGTCCGGCCGGTTTCATTTCCCGCTCGCAGGCCCGTCATAAGAAACCCCCAGGTACGATCGCCAAGCTATCCCCGCTTGGAAGGAGCAACACCCATGACCGAGAGTCACGAGGGTCCTCGTCAGCCGGAGGAACCCACCACGCCGACGGAGTCCGGCGCCCGAGAGGCGACCGAGCGCACCCCCGGCGAGAGCTCCGGAGCGTCGTCCTCGACCACCGGGCCCACCGAGCCGATCCACCGGGGCGGAGCGCACCGCGAGAGCGAGAACCCGACCGTCCCCTACCCCTCCTCCTCGGCCCCCCAGCCGCCGTACACGCCGAACGCGACGGCCGGCAACGAGGCGCAGCCCGTCTCCCAGCCCGCCCGCTACGGGCAGTACGCGCCGCCCGCCGCGAACACCCTGCACGGCTCCGAGGAGCCGCCCTCCTCGAGCCCCTTCGGCCCGGGCGCCGAGTACACCCCCGCCCCCACCGCCACGAAGCGCCGAGCCGGAGTGGGCGTCGTCGCGGCGCTCGCCATCGGCGCGGTCGTGGGCGGAGTCGCGGGAGCCGGCGTGTTCGGCCTCTGGTCCGCCTCCAACGGCGGCGGGACCCGCGTGGTCTCCGCCGGCGGCTCGCAGACGATCACGGTCAACAACGCCGAGGACGCGACGACCGCCACCGCGGTCGCCGCCAAGGCCACTCCGAGCGTCGTCACCATCGCGGTGAGCGGCAGCTCGTCCGCCGGCACCGGCTCCGGCATCGTGCTCTCGAAGGACGGCTACGTCCTGACCAACACCCACGTGGTCACCCTCGACGGCGAGATCGCGAACGGCGCCGTCTCGGTCACGACCAGCGACGGCCGGATCTTCGACGCGACCGTCGTCGGCACCGACCCGACCCTCGACCTCGCCGTCATCAAGCTGACCGGCGCGACCGACCTCAGCCCGATGACGTTCGCGGACTCCACCAAGATCAACGTCGGCGACACGGCGGTCGCCATCGGCGCCCCGCTCGGCCTCTCCGGCACCGTGACCGACGGCATCGTCAGCGCGCTCAACCGCAGCATCCAGGTCGCCTCCTCGGCGGCTCCGGACGACTCGGGCGACAGCTCGAGCGGCGGCACCGAGAGCCCGTTCAACTTCGACATCCCGGGCCAGCAGGCGCCGACCCAGGCGAAGAGCACCATCTCGCTGCCCGTCATCCAGACCGACGCGGCGATCAACCCGGGCAACTCCGGCGGCGCGCTGCTCGACAGCGACGGCGAGCTGATCGGCGTGAACGTCGCGATCGCGAGCGCCGGCCAGTCCTCCTCGAGCGGCCAGTCCGGCAACATCGGAGTCGGATTCGCGATCCCGAGCGCGATCGCCGAGCGCATCGCGAAGGAGATCATCGCGAACGGCTCCGCCTCGCACGGCCTGCTCGGCGCGAGCGTCTCCGACTCGACCGCGGACGTCCTCGGCGCCCGCATCGAGGAGGTCTCCGGAGGCGGTGCCGCGCAGGCGGCCGGTCTCGCCAAGGGCGACATCATCACCGCGGTCGACAGCACTCCGATCACGAGCGCGTCCGACCTCACCGCGCAGGTCCGCGCGCAGGCCGCGAACGCCGCGGTCGAGCTGACCTACGTCCGCAACGGCCAGAGCTACCAGGCGAAGGCGACGCTCGGCCAGATGGCCGCCGGCTGACCCTCCGCCACCGCGCACAGCCCCTCGAGGATCCGTCCCCGGGGGGGGCTGACCCTCCGCCGCCGCGCACAGCCCCTCGACGATCCGTCCCCGGGGGGCTGCTCCGCCGCCGCGCTCAGCCCCTCGAGGATCCGTCCCCGGGGGGCTGTGCTCCGCCGCCGCGCTCAGCCCCTCGAGGATCCGTCCCCGGGGGGCTGTTCCGCGTCCGGGCCCGGCCCGGGGCGCGGCGCTCCCCGCTGGTAGGGTGGTGGATCCCTGCGCCCGCGCTCCTCCCGCACGAACTGGACCCATGCAGCACGAGATCCCGGAAGACGACCTCTCCGACCTGCCCGGCGTCTCCTACGTCATGCCCGTCCTCAACGAGGTGGCCCACGTGCGCGCCGCGGTCGACTCGCTGCTGCACCAGGACTACACCGGCCCCTTCGACGTCGTCCTCGCCGTCGCCCCGAGCATCGACGGCACGGAGCAGCTCGTCGCCGAGCTGAGCGCGGCCGACCCGCGGATCCGCGTCGTGCCGAACGAGGTCGGCTCCACTCCTGCGGGCCTCAACGCCGCGATCCGCGCCTCGCGCCACCCGGTCGTCGTCCGGGTCGACGCGCACTCCGTCCTGCCGCCCGAGTACGCGCGCACGGCGGTCGAGGCGCTGCAGCGCTCCGGAGCGGCGAACGTCGGCGGAGTGATGGCGGCGGAGGGCCTCACCCCGTTCCAGCGCGCGGTCGCCCGGGCCTACGGCTCCCGCATCGGGCTGGGCGGCACGCCCCACCACGTGGGAGGCGAGGAGGGCCCGGCCGACACGGTGTACCTCGGCGTCTTCCGCCGCTCCGCCCTCGAGCGCGCCGGCCTGTTCGACGAGCGCTTCAAGCGCGGGCAGGACTGGGAGCTGAACCGGCGGCTGCGCGAGCGCGGCGAGGTCGTCTGGTTCACTCCGCGCCTCACCGTCACCTACCGGCCGCGGCCCTCGATGCGCGCGCTGCTCCGGCAGTTCCTCTCGACCGGGATGTGGCGGGGCGAGCTCACCCGGATGTTCCCGGCCTCGCGGTCGCTGCGCTACTTCGCTCCGCCCGTGCTCGTCGCGATGCTCGCGATCGGGCTGCTCGTCGGGCTGGCGGGAGTCGTCCAGGTGCTCGCCGGAGCCGCGCCCTGGCTCCTGCTCGGGTTCGCGGTGCCCGCCGCCTACCTCCTCCTGGTGGCGGCGGCCACTCTCGTGGTCGCGCGGCCGGACGGCGCGCGTGCGATGCTGTGGTTCGCCGTGGTCATCCCGGCGGTCCACGTGGCCTGGGGGACCGGCTTCGTGCTCGGCTTCGCCGGGCTGACCAGCAACATCTCCGCCCACCGCCACCAGCCGCGGTCCGACTCGCCGAGGGGCGCATGACCACGACGACGAGACCCCGCTCCATCGCCGAGCTGCGCGCCGTCGCGCAGCCCCCGGAGGTGCGCGGGCGCCGCAACGCCGAGCACTGGACGGCGTCGCTCTACCTGCGCCGCTTCTCGCCCTACCTGACCTGGCTGCTGCTGAAGACCTCGATCTCGGCGAACGGCGTCACCGGGCTGATGATCCTGGTCGGCTGGAGCGCGGCGGCAGCCCTCCTGATCCCGGGGATCGCCGGAGCGGCGCTGGCGCTGCTCCTCGGCCAGCTGCAGATGCTGGTGGACTGCTGCGACGGCGAGGTCGCGCGCTGGCGCCGCACGTCCTCGCCGGCGGGCGTGTTCCTCGACAAGGTCGGGCACTACACGACCGAGGCGCTGATCCCGATCGCGCTCGGGCTGCGGGCGGCGGGCGTCCCGTTCGAGGCGCCGGCGGACTTCCTCTGGACCACGATCGGCTTCGCCCTGGCCCTGGTGATCGTCCTCAACAAGGCGCTCAACGACATGGTGCACGTGGCGCGCGCGAACGCCGGTCTCACGAAGCTGGCCGACACGAAGGGCGAGGCGGTGCCGTCCTCGTCCGGGCTGGCGGGGCTTCGCCGCGCGGCCCGCTTCCTGCCCTTCCATCGCCTCTACCACTCCGTCGAGCTGACGATGCTGGCCTTCGCGACCGCCCTCGTGGGCCTCGTCGTCGGAGCGGGCACGGCCGACCGGGTCCTCGTCGGGGCGCTGCTGCCGCTCGCCCTCCTCGCCCTGGTCGGCCACTTCGTCGCGATCATGGCGTCCAAGCGTGTCCGCTCCTGAGCCGCGGGTCGGCGTCGTCGTCCTGACGCAGGGGACCCGGCCCGACGACCTCGCCGCGGGGCTGGCCGGCGTCCTCGCGCAGGAGGGCGTCGAGCTGGACGTCGTCTGCGTCGGCAACGGCTGGGAGCCGGACGGCCTGCCCGAGGGAGTGCGCGCCCTGGCGCTCCCCGAGAACCTCGGCATCCCGGCGGGCCGGAACGCCGGAGTCGACGCCGTCGCGGGGGAGTACCTCTTCTTCCTCGACGACGACGCCCGGATCCCGTCTCCCCGCTTCCTCGTCGACGCGGTCGCGCTGCTCGCCTCGAACCGCCGCATCGGCCTGGTGCAGCCCCGCGTCGACAGCACGGACGGCACCCCGAGCCCGCGGCGCTGGATCCCGCGGATCCTCAAGGGCGACCCCCGCCGCTCCGGCCCCGTCTTCTCGGTCTGGGAGGGAGCGGTCGTGCTGCGGCGCGACGTGTTCGCCTGGACGGGCGGCTGGGCGGCTCCGTTCTTCTACGCCCACGAGGGCATCGAGCTGGCCTGGCGGGTCTGGGACACGGGTCGCACCGCCTGGTACGCGGGAGAGCTCGTCGCCCAGCACCCGGTCATCCAGCCGACCCGTCACGCCGACTACTACCGGCTGAACGCGCGCAACCGCGTCTGGCTCGCCCGCCGCAACCTCGCCGCACCTCTGGCGCTCGTCTACGTGGCGTCCTGGACCGCGATCCAGTGCCTCCGCTGGCGTCGCGACCCGGCCGCCCTGCGCGCCTGGTTCGCCGGCTGGCGGGAGGGATGGCGCTCGGATCCGGGCGGCCGGCGCGTCCTCTCGGCCCGCACGGTGCTCCGGATGGCGTTCGCCGGGCGTCCGCCGATCGTCTAGCATCGGGGAATCCGCCCCCGCCGGGGCCCCCGAAAGGACGACGGTGTTCGATTCGACCCAGCTCTCCCCGCCCGAGCGCGCCGAGGCGGAGACGACCCCTGCCGGACCGGACCTCCTCTTGGCGGTTCGCGAGCGCCTCGGCGCCGTCGACGACGAGTTCTCCGGCCGCCTCGACGAGCACCTCCCGCGCCTGGTCGATCTGCTCGCCACGGTGTACGCCGGCCGCGAGGACCTCGAGGACCAGCTGGTCGCGATCGTCGAGCTCGCCGCCGCCTCCTGGGAGGAGCGGCCCGAGGAGCTCCGCGCGCTCGACCGCGCCCGCGAGCAGCACCCGACCTGGTTCCTCTCGAACAAGGCTCTGGGCGGGGTCTGCTACGTCGACCGCTACGCGGGCGACCTCGAGGGGCTGCGCGCCGAGATCCCGTACCTCCGCGAGATCGGCCTGAACTACCTGCACCTGATGCCGCTCTTCGATGCGCCCGAGGGCGAGTCGGACGGGGGCTACGCGGTCTCGAGCTACCGGCGCGTGCGACCGGACCTCGGCGACATGGAGCAGCTCCGCGGGCTGGCCTCCGAGCTGCGCGAGCAGGGCATCGCACTCGTGGTCGACTTCGTCTTCAACCACACCTCGAACGAGCACGAGTGGGCGCAGCGCGCGCTGGCCGGCGAGCCGCGCTTCGAGGACTACTACTGGATCTACCCGGACCGGGAGCAGCCCGACGCCTTCGAGCGCACGACGCGCGAGATCTTCCCGGACGACCATCCCGGCTCCTTCGTTCAGCTGGAGGACGGGCGCTGGGTCTGGGCCACGTTCCACCGCTACCAGTGGGACCTCAACTACTCCAACCCCGAGGTGTTCCGGGCGATGGCGGGAGAGATGCTCTTCCTCGCCAATCAGGGCGTCGACGCCCTGCGGATGGACGCGGTCGCGTTCATCTGGAAGGAGCTCGGCACCACCTGCGAGTCGCAGCCGCAGGCGCACCTGCTGCTGCGCGCGTTCAACGAGGTCTGCCGCCTGGCCGCTCCGGCGCTGCTGTTCAAGTCCGAGGCGATCGTGCACCCCGACGAGGTGATCGAGTACATCGACGTCGAGGAGTGCCAGCTCTCGTACAACCCGCTGCAGATGGCGCTCACCTGGGAGGCGCTCGCCACCCGCGACGTCCGTCTCCTCTCGCAGGCCCTCGAGCGCCGGCACGCCCTCCCCGAGGGCACGGCCTGGGTCAACTACGTGCGCGGGCACGACGACATCGGCTGGACCTTCGCCGACGAGGACGCCGCCGAGCTCGGGATCGACGCGGCCGGCCACCGCCGCTTCCTCAACGACTTCTACACGGACCGGTTCGACGGTACCTTCGCCCGCGGAGTGCCGTTCCAGGAGAACCCGCGCACCGGCGACCGCCGCGTCTCGGGCACCACCGCGTCCCTCGCCGGAGTGGAGGCGGGCGACGCCTACGGGATCGACCGCGTGCTGCTCGCGCACTCGATCGCCCTGAGCACCGGCGGGCTGCCGCTGCTCTACCTCGGCGACGAGGTCGGCCAGCTCAACGACCACGGCTACCTCGACGACCCGACGACGGCCGGCGACTCGCGCTGGGTGAACCGGCCCCGCCGCCCCGCGGAGCGCTACGACGAGCGCGAGGTCCCGGGGACGGCCGCGAGCGAGGTCTTCGGCGGGCTGCTGCACCTCATCGCCGTGCGCAAGGCCGTGCCGATGTTCGCGGGCACCGAGCTGAGCGTCTTCGACCCGGTCAACGACCACGTGCTCGGCTACCAGCGCCCCGGCGACGGGGAGTCGGTGCTCGTGCTCGCGAACGTGTCGGACGAGGTCCAGGAGGTCGCGGCCGAGCGGTTCGGCGGGTTCGCCGCGGAGGCGGTCGACCTGGTCACCGAGATCGCGGTCGACCTGCGCGAGGGCTTCCGTCTCGCGCCGCTGCAGTTCGTCTGGCTGAGGGTGACCCCGGCCTGATCGGACCGCGCGAGGCCCCCGGCGCGGGGGCCGTCGCCGGTACCCTGGGGCGGATGACTCCCGCTCCCCGCGCCCTCCTCGCCCGCCTCCGCACCGACGCGCGACTCGCGCGCAAGGTGGGCGGCGAGCTTCTCGCGGCCCGCCGGGCCCGCCACGCGGTGACCCGGCTGCTCGCGGAGCGCGGGCCGCTGCCCGAGGGCCGGTTCGAGATCGGCGTCTACTTCGCCGACGGCGACATCAACCTGTACCAGCTGCGGCAGTGGTACCGGCCGCTGGCCGAGCTGGCGGAGACGCATCCGGTCGTGCTCCTCAGCCGCAACGCCGGCGCCGCGGAGGTGCTGCTGCGCGAGAGCCCGGTCCCCGTCGCCTACGTCCGCTCCGTCGCCGACCTCGAGAGCACCATCGCGAGCCAGCCGCTGCGGATCGTGCTCTACGTCAACCAGAACGCCCGCAACTTCCAGATGATGCGCTACGGGCGCCGCTGGCACGTCTTCGTCAATCACGGCGAGAGCGACAAGATGTACATGACGACGAACCAGTTCAAGGCGTACGACTACAGCATGATCGCCGGGGACGCCGCCCTGGCCCGGCTGCGCCGCGTGCTCTGGGACTACGACTTCGACAGGCGCGCCCTCGCCATCGGCCGTCCTCAGGCGGACCACTTCGCCGGCGCCGTGCCGTTCACGCCCGACGAGCGCCGCGTGGTGCTCTACGCGCCGACCTGGGAGGGCGACCGCCCCGCCGCGGGCTACGGCTCGATCCGGAGCCACGGCACGGCCCTCGTGCGCGGGCTCCTGGCCGACCCGCGGTTCCGGCTCGTCTACCGCCCGCATCCCCGCAGCGGCGCGGTCGACTCCGACTACGCCGCGGCCGACCGGGCGATCGTCGCGATGATCGCCGCCGCCAACGCGGCCGATCCGCGCGCCGGTCACGTGCACGACACCGGTGCCGAGCTCGGCTGGCAGCTCGCCGCCGCCGACCTCGCGATCCTCGACGTGTCGGCGATGGTCTACGACCGGCTGGCCACGGGGCGCCCGCTGCTGGTCACCCGGCCCGTCAGCGCCGAGGCCGAGGTCGACGAGAGCGGCTACCTCGGCGACGCGGAGTGGCTGCACGCCGAGGACGCCTCCGCGATCATCGCGCGGATCGACAGCGCCGAGCACGATCCGGAGTCGGTCGAGCGGCTGGAGCGCTGGGTGCACCGCTACTTCGGCGACACGTCGCCCGGAGCGGCCACGCGGCGCTTCCACGAGGCGATCGAGCACCTGCTCACCGAGTGGGAGCGGCACGCCGCTCTGCACCGGGGCGACGGCGCGGTCGACGACCACGATCCGGAGGGCTGAGCGGGCGGGAGCACCGCTCGAACGGCCGCGTCAAGGGTGGGCCGGTCGCCGGGCGGCCTCCCGGCGCCCCGCTACGCTCGTCCCATGATGACCCCGCGCGCCTTCGCCCGCTCCCGCCGGCGCCGGTCGGCACCCGCCCAGCCCGCGGTCGAGCCGGACATCGTGGTCTCCGCCGACCCGGAGAAGCCGGTCTTCACGATCCGCTCCTTCCGCATCGGCCTGTTCGGCGCGCTCGGCGTGCTGGTGGCGCTCGTCCTAGGCGGCCTCGTCGTGCAGCTGGGCACGGTGCTGACCTACATCTTCGTGGCGCTGTTCTTCGCGCTCGGCCTCGATCCGCTGGTCTCCTGGCTCGAGAGCAAGCGCCTGCCGAGGCCGCTCGCGATCACAGCGGTATTCGCCGCGGTGGTGCTGATCTTCGCCGGCCTGCTGGTCTACATCATCCCGATCCTGGTCGAGCAGCTGACGATTTTCGTCACGAGCGCCCCGCAGATCGTCACCGACATCGCCTCGCAGCAGTGGGTGCTCGACCTCGAGCAGCAGCTGCGCGGCGTGATCGACATCGACGAGCTGATCGAGAGCGTCCAGAGCTTCATCGGCAACCCCAACAACCTGCTCTCGCTCGGCGGCGGACTGATCGCGGTCGGGACCGGGATCGCCAGCGGCGTGACCGGCGCCGTCATCGTGCTGATCCTGACGCTGTACTTCCTCGCGTCGCTGCGCTCGATGAAGGCCGTCGCCTACCGCTTCGCCCCCGCCTCGCACCGCGCGAAGGCGCACGAGGTCGGCGACGAGATCACCGGCGCCGTGGGCCGCTACGTGGTCGGCCAGGTCTCGCTCGCCGGCGTGAACGGCGTGCTCACGTTCATCCTGCTGCTCTCGATCGGCGCCCCGGTGCCGGCGCTGCTGGCCTGCGTCGCGTTCCTCGGCTCCCTGATCCCGCTGGTCGGCACTCTCTCGGGTGCCGTGATCATCTCGCTCGCCTGCCTCCTGGCCTCGCCGCTGACCGCGCTGGTCGCCGCGATCTACTACCTCGTCTACATGCAGGTCGAGGCGTACCTCCTCAGCCCCCGCATCATGAACAAGGCCGTCTCGGTCCCCGGTGCGGTCGTCGTGATCGCGGCGGTCGCTGGCGGCACCATCGCGGGCGTGCTCGGCGCCCTGGTCGCGATCCCGGTCGCGGCATCGGTGATCATCGTCGTGCAGAAGGTCGTCTTCCCCCGTCAGGACGCCAGGTAGCGGACCGCACCGCGACGGCCGGTCCGCTCAGCGCCAGGGCGGCACCGCGCCGTCGACCGCGGCGCTGAAGCGGCGGACCGACTCCGGGACCGCGACGCCCTCCTCCGCCGGCACCGGCGCGAGCGTGCGGGTGACCAGGGGCACGACGCCCGCCCAGACCCCGGCCTCCGGCTCGTCGCCCGCTCCGTGCGCGCGCACCTTCAGGCTCGCCTCGGCCAGGGGGAGGCGCAGCACCAGCGTGGCCGCGATCTCGCGGGCGGTGCTCGCTCGCACCTCCTCGTCGCGCCCCGGCAGGAGGCGTGCCACCAGCAGATCGAGGGCCCGCGCCTTCTCCACGCCCTCCAGCACCTCGGCCCGGCCGATCACCATCGCCGAGCGGTAGTTCATCGAGCTGTCGAAGGTGGAGCGGGCGACGACCAGTCCGTCGACCAGCGTGACGGAAGCGGTGAGGAGCGAGTGCCGCGCCGCCTCCCGCAGCAGTCCTCCGCCGCTCGACCCGTGCAGCAGGAGGGAGTCGCCGTCGCGGGCGAAGAGGATCGGCAGCACGATCGCGGCGCCGTCCCGCACGACGGCGACGTGGGCGACGAGCGCCTCGTCGAGCAGGGCGTGCAGCTCGGCGGGATCGGTGCGCTGGCGGTCGCGGAGACGGGAGACGCGGGTGCGGTCGGTGACGGGGAGGCTGTCCATGTCGGAATCGTCCCGCGCCGACTGGATCTGCCAGGATGCCACTGGGCCGCGATCGGAGTGGTCCAGAGCGGAGCGGTCGATGGCGTCGGGCGATCTGGAGGTCCCGCTCCTCCTCGGGCCGTCGCCGCGCGGCTCGGTCCGCGCCGGGCTCGCCGAGGCGCTGCGCCAGGCGGTGCTGGACGGGCGCTACCGGGCGGGCGATCCGATCCCGTCGAGCCGCGTGCTCGCCGAGCGGCTCGGCGTCTCGCGGGGCTCCGTCGTCGCCGCGGTGGATCAGCTGGTGGGGGAGGGCTACCTCGTCGCCCACCCGCGCGCAGCGGTGACGGTCGCCTCCGACGGACTGCTGGCGCCGGCGCCGCAGGAGCCGCGGCCGGAGTCCCGGGAGACCGTCGTCCCGCCCGCCGCGGCGGATCTGAGGCCGGGCCGGCCGGACACCCGCGCCCTCGACACCCCGGAGTGGCGGGCCGCCTGGCGCCTGGCGCTCGCCTCGCCGCCCTCGGCGCCTCCTCGGGGTTCCGGGGACCCGGCCCTGCGGGAGCAGATCGCCGAGCAGCTGCGCCGGTCCCGCGGCGTCGACGTGCAGGCGTCGGACGTGGTGGTGACCAGCGGCACCGCGGGCGCCGTCGCGCTCCTGGCCCGCGCCGCCTCGGCCTCGCTCGGACGCGAGGTGCGCGTCGCCGTCGAGGACCCCGGCTACCCGGCCGTCCGGCGCCGCCTGCGCGCCGACGGGCACGAGGTCGTCGGCGTCCCGGTGCGCGGCGACGGCATCGACCTCGACGCTCTCGCGAGCTCCGGCGCGGACGTGGTCGTCGTGACTCCGTCGCACCAGTACCCGACCGGCGGCAGGCTCGCCCTCGCCGAGCGCCTGGAGCTGGTGCGCCGCGCGTCGGCCGGCCCCCTGCTCGTGGTGGAGGACGACTACGACAGCGAGTTCCGCTACGTCGGCGCCCCGCTGCCCGCGCTCGCCTCGCTCGACTCCGGCGGCGGAGTCGCCCATGTCGGGTCGTTCTCGAAGACCGTCTCGCCGTGGCTCCGCATCGCCTACCTGGCCGTTCCGCGGGCGTCCTGGCTGCGCGCGGCGCTGGCGGGCCTCGACGACGAGAAGGACGCCTCCGCCTCGGGTCCGACGCAGGCGGCGCTCGCGCAGTTCATGGCGAGCGGGGCGTTCCGGAGGCATCTCACGCGCTCGAGACGGCGCTACGCCCACCGCCGTGAGCTGGTCCACGCATTCGGGGAGTCGGTGCCGTGGGGGCGCGCGAGCGGACTCGACGGGGGTCTGCACGTCGTCCTCTCCCTGCCCGCGCCTCTGGACGCGCACGCCGTCGCGGCCGCGCTGCTCCGGGAGGGACTGCTCGTCGCCACTCTGCACGAGTACGCCCTGTCGGGACGGGCCGCGACCGAGGCGCTGGTCCTCGGCTACGGCCATGTCGGCGACCTCGAGCTCGCTGCGGCGCTGGACCTCGTCGACCGGACCGTCCGCGCGCTCGCCGCCGGGGCCGTCCGTGGTATCCCTGGAGGATGACCCGCGACTCCGCCCTGCACATCACCGACGATCCCGACGCCGACGCGCTGCTCAGCCGCGACCCGCTGGCGCTGCTGATCGGGATGCTCCTCGACCAGCAGGTCGCGATGGAGACGGCCTTCTCCGGGCCCCGCAAGATCGAGGAGCGCCTCGAGGCGGAGGGCGCCTCGTTCGACGCCGCGTCGATCGCGGGCTTCGACGAGGACGCGTTCTCGGAGCTCTGCCGGACTCCGCCCGCGATCCACCGCTACCCGGCGAGCATGGCGGGGCGCGTGCAGGTCCTCTGCCGCGCTCTGGTCGACGACTGGGACGGCGACGCCGCGGCCGTCTGGACGCGGGACGAGCCCGACGGCCGCACGGTCCTCGCGCGTCTGAAGGCGCTGCCCGGCTTCGGCGAGCAGAAGGCGCGGATCTTCCTCGCCCTGCTCGGCAAGCAGCGCGGATTCCCGGGGGAGGGCTGGCGCTCGGCCGCGGGCGCCTACGGAGAGGAGGGCGCCTTCCGCTCGGTCGCCGACATCGTCTCTCCGGAGTCGCTGACGAAGGTCCGCGCCACCAAGCAGGCCGCGAAGGCCGCCGCCAAGGCGGAGAAGTAGGGCCGGGGGCGGCGGCCGGATGGATCGAGCGCTCGACGACGGTCGCGGTCGCCGTCTCCGCAGTCGCAGGCCGAGCAGCCCGACCCGATGATCCCCGCCGCCACCGCCCGGCTGCGCTTCCGCGAGATGACCGCCGAGGACCTCCCCGACATGGCGGATCTGCTCGGCGACCCGGTCGTGATGCGGTACTACCCCGCGCCGAAGGACCGCGAGCAGGCAGCCGCCTGGATCGAGTGGAACCGGCGCAACTACCGCGAGCACGGCTTCGGGCTGTGGATCGTCGAGACCCTCGACGGCGAGTTCGTCGGCGACTGCGGGTTGACCTGGCAGCGCGTCGACGGCGGGATCGAGCTCGAGGTCGGCTACCACGTGCGGGCCGGTCTGCACGGCCGCGGCTACGCCACTGAGGCGGCTGCGGCCTGCCGCGACCTCGCGCTCGCCCACCGCCTCGCGGGACGACTCGTGGCGCTCGTGCACCCGGACAACGCCGCCTCGAGGCGCGTCGCCGAGAAGACCGGCCTCCGCGTGATCGCCGAGGACCGCGACGGCGGCGGACTCCTCCGCACCGTGCTCGGGATGCCGCTCGTCGGGCCCGGGCGCCGGCCTCGGGAACGCTGACCGAACGCCCCCGACGGCTCCGGACCATCGCGCGCGGAGCAGGCCCTGAGCTGGAGCAGATCCTGAGCTAGATCCGGTCCTCCAGCGCCGCGATCAGCGCCGCGCGGTCCTCGCGGAGGATCGAGGCCCCGCCCCCCGGCACGGTCCGCACCTCGACGCCGCGGCCGGCGAGGACGCCGCCCAGCGAGCCGTGGCCCAGCGGGTCCTCCGGCATCACGGCGAGCGTCGGCACGGGGAACGTCTCGGGGGCCTCGGCCGCACCCCGTGCCGTCAGCCCGCCGGCGGAGTCCTGCTCCCAGAGCGCGTGGGCCGACACGTCGAGCTCGATCTGCTCGTCCGTCCAGATCGGGTGGCGGTGGCGGAGGGAGTCTGCGTCGCCCTTCTCGACGTGCGCGACCGAGCCGCCGCGGTGGAGCGCGCTCGTCAGTCCTCGGGCGTCCGAGAACGCGGGGTCGAGCAGGACGAGCCGGGCGGCGCCGTACTCGGAGGCGAGCCGGGTGGCGACGACGGCGCCGAGGCCGTGGCCGATGACGAGATCGGGGGTCTGCAGCACCGAGGCGCGGACGTCCGACGCCCAGTGCTCCGGCGAGTACACGGGCGACGCCGGCGAGCCGCCGTGACCGGCGAGATCGGGGGCCACCACGCGGTAGCCGTGCTCGTGCAGCGTCGGGACCAGGGCGTACCAGATCCGGGAGTCGGAGCCGAGGCCGTGAAGGAGGAGCGCCGTCCGCTCGCCCGTTCCGCCGTAGTCGCGGACGAACAGCGCCAGCGGCTCGGCCGGCGCGGCGGCCAGCGCCTTCCGCTCGGCACGGGTCGGCTCGAGCACGAGGGTGTTGCCGAACGCCTGCGGTGCCGGCCCGAACGCGTCGCGCGCGCTCTGGATCACCTTGCGGCCGAGCATCGCGTTGCCGACGCCGCCCAGTGCCGCTCCGATCCCGAACGGCATCGCCCGGCCGACCAGGCCCGCGCCCTGTTGGGCGAGGAAGTGCTTGGCGAAGGACTTCTTCGCGCGGTCCGCCAGCTCGCCCACGAGGAAGGACGGCAGGCCCTTCGTGACCACGGAGCCCCAGTACTGGTTGAGGCCGCTGCCCCCGCCGACGGCCTGCCCGGCCACCTGGCGCACCATCTCGCTGCCGGAGGAGCCCATCATCAGCGTGAGCACGAGGGCCCGCGCGCGGTCCGGGTCCTCGAGCGGGATCCCGTGCACCTCCGTCACCGACTGCGCGAAGAGCGCGCTCGCCTCCAGGAACCCTGCGGCTCCCGCGCCGGAGAGAGCCACCGAGGCGGCCGTGCCGATGCCGGGGACGACGGCGGTCGCCCCGATCGCCGCGCCTCCCGCGGCCACGCTCGAGAGGTACTGCCGCTCGAGCGACGTGATGATCTGCTCCGGAGTCGCCCCGGGACGCCGGCGCCGCAGCAGGCGGATGTTCGCCAGCACGGCCGGGCGCTGCACCGCGAGGAGCCGGTCGAGCAGCTTCGCCAGCTGCGCGTTCTCGGAGCCGTCGGCCTGCTCCACCTCGCCGGCCCTCTCCACGGCGCGCTCGCGCTTGCGGTCCTTCTGGGCCATGTCGTGCACTCCTGCGTCCTCGGGCGCCGCGTGCGGGAGGGGTCAGTCGTCGGAGACGGTGCCCTGGACGGGCGGGCCCTCGGCCGGCGCCGTGCTGCTCCGCGGTGTCGGCGCGTAGTCCTCAGCGTAACGCGCGAGCACCTCCTCGATCGGCGCGTCCAGCACCAGGCGGCCCTTGTCCAGGTAGAGGCCGCGCGTGCAGAAGCGGCGGAGGTCGCGCTCGTTGTGCGAGACGAAGAAGAGGGTGCGGCCGGAGGCGAGCAGCTCCTCGATCCGCGCGTAGCACTTCTCGCGGAACGCCCTGTCGCCGACCGCGAGCACCTCGTCCACCAGGATGATCGGCTCCTCGAGCCGCGACACGACGGAGAAGGCGATGCGCACCTTCATCCCGCTCGAGAGGTGCTTGTAGGGGGTGTCGAGGAAGTCGCCGATCTCGGCGAACTCGATGATCGAGTCGAAGCGCGCGTCGACCTCGCGCTTGGACATCCCGTGGAGACCCGCGGTCAGGTAGACGTTCTCGCGGACGCTCAGGTCGGCCACGAAGCCGCCGGTGATCTCGATGAGCGGAGCGACGCCCCCGCGCACCTCCACCGCGCCCTCGTCCGGCAGCACCACGCCGGCGACGAGCTTGAGCAGCGTCGACTTGCCCTGACCGTTCCGGCCGACGACACCGATGGCCTCGCCCGCCCGCACCTGCACGTCGAGCCCGCGGATCGCCCAGAACTCGCCGGGCCGCGAGCGGCGGGAGCGGCCGGCGAAGAGGTCCTTGAAGGAGCGGCGGCCCCGCCGGTTGCGGCGGAAGCGGATACCGAGGCCGCGGCACTCGATGACCACGGGGGCGTCGGTCATCACAGCTCCTTCAGCACCGCGCGCTCGGAGCGGCGGAAGACGACGAGGCCCAGCACCAGCACGAGCACCGAGATGCCCGCGGAGGCGAGGATGAGCGGGACGTCGAGCTCGCTCTCGAAGAACGCGGAGCGGTAGAGGGCGAAGATCCCGCTGAGCGGGTTGAGCGCCGCGAGCGGCCGGATCTGCTCCGGCAGGTTGGCCGTGGAGTAGATGATCGGCGACGCGTAGAAGAGGAACCGGAGCACGAGCTTCACGGCCCGCTCCAGATCGCGGAAGAACACCACGAGCGGGGCCACCAGCAGACCCACGCCGAGCGTGAGCACCGCCTGCAGCAGGATCGCCACGGGGAACAGCAGCGCCGCCCAGGTCAGGTGCGCGCCGGCGATCACGGCGAAGAGCACCAGCACCGGCAGGCTCGCCACGAACTCGATGCCCTTCGAGAGCACGATCCGCCCGACCCAGATGGTCCGCGGGATCGACGTCGACCGCACCAGCTTCGCCTCGCGGAGGAACGCGCGGGTCGCGTCGGAGGTCGCCTGGTTGAACCACATCCACGGCAGCAGGCCCGCGAGCAGGAAGACGATGTACGGGTCCTCGCCCACGGTCCGCCGGAAGACGACGGTGAAGACGAAGAAGTAGATGCCCGACATGACGAGCGGGTCGAGCACCGACCAGACGTAGCCGAGCGCGCTCGTGGCGTACCGGACGGTGAGGTCGCGCCTGGTGAGCAGCCAGAGGGAGTGGCGGTAGCGCCAGGCCCGGGAGCGCCGGTGGCGCAGGGCCGTCTCGGTCGCGAGGGTGTCGGCCGTGCTCACTGCGCGACTCCTCCCGTCGGCTCCGCTCGAGCCGGGGGAGGAGCCGGGAGCGTCAGACGAAGAGGTTCGCGCGCTCGAGGTCCTCGGCGAAGTCCACCTCGACGGCGTAGAGGTCGGAGATGTCCATCGGCTCGACGAGCAGGCGGTCCTGCTCGATCGCCAACTCTATGCCACGCTCGAAGTAGTCCTGGGCGTCGACCCGGGCGAGCTGGCGCACCAGCGCGGCCTTGTCGGAGGCGGACACGTAGTTGATCCCGACCGCCTCGCCGAGTCCGCCGCGCACCGTCTTGGAGAGCTCCTGGATGAAGCCCTCGGCGCTCGTCGTGTACTTGACCTCCTCGTCCGACACCTTCGAGGTGTTGACGGTGACGAAGGAGACGTCCTTCGCGATCAGCGCGGCCGCCCGGTCGAGGATGCGCGGGTCGAAGACGACGTCGCCGTTCATCCAGAGCACGCCGCCCTGCCCGCTCGCCTGCAGCGCGCGGAGGAGGCTCTTGGAGGTGTTGGTCTGGTCGTACTGCTCGTTGTAGACGAACGTCGCCGAGGGGAAGGCCTCGATGATGTGCTCGAGCTTGTAGCCGACGACGATGCTCACCGGGATCTTGGTGCCGAAGGCGTGGTGGATGTTGTCGAACTGCTGCTGCATGATCGTGCGCCCGTCGCTGAGCGGCGTGAGCGGCTTGGGGAGGGAGCGGCCGAGCCGGCTGCCCATCCCTGCGGCGAGGATGACGACGGTGGCGGGGCTGCTGCTCGTCGAACCTGTGTGCATCATCGTGTGTTCTCCTCGAATTAACCGCTGCGTCTCGATCTGATCGACTCCTCGGGTAGAGACCTAGTGTACAGTTCACGCCCCCCGGGGCCAGGGTGGTTGACCTCTCGCCGTGTCGCCGGGTGTCGGCGCGGGCGCCGGGGGCCCGCGGGCGAGTTGGTACCGTAGCCGGATGACGTCCGTGACGAACGCCGAGCCCGCTGAGGGTGCCGCGGATCCGGACGGCGCCTCGCCCGTCGTCTTCGAGCTGCACCAGCTGACCCGGACCTTCGGGAGGACGGTGGCGGTCGACCGCATCGACCTGGCCGTCCGCGCGGGGACCTTCTACGGGATCATCGGCCCGAACGGCGCGGGCAAGACCACCACGCTCTCGATGATGACGGGCCTTCTTCGACCCGACACCGGCCGCGTCCTCGTGCACGGCGTCGACGTCTGGAAGGACCCGTCGGCCGCGAAGCCGCTGATCGGGGTCCTGCCCGACCGCCTCCGGCTGTTCGACCGGCTCACCGGCGCCCAGTTCCTCGCCTACTCCGCCGCGCTGCGCGGCATCGACCTCGCCACGGCGAAGCAGCGCACGGTCGAGCTGGCCGAGGCGCTCGGCCTCTCCGACGCGCTGGAGCGCCTGATCTCGGACTACTCCGCGGGGATGGCGAAGAAGGTCGCCCTCGCGGCGGCGATGATCCACGCCCCGCGCGTGCTGGTCCTCGACGAGCCGTTCGAGTCGGTGGACCCGGTCTCCTCGGCCGCCGTGATCACCGTGCTGCGCCGCTTCGTCGAGGGCGGCGGCACCGTCGTCCTCTCCAGCCACGGGCTCGACTTCATCGAGCGCGTCTGCGACGACGTGGCCGTGATCGTCGGCGGGCGCGTGCTCGCCTCCGGGACGGTCGCGGAGGTCGCCGGCACCGCGACGCTGGAGGAGCGCTTCCTCGAGCTCGCGGGCGGCAAGCAGATCGCCGAGGGGCTGCAGTGGCTGCACGACTTCTCCGGCTGAGGATCGACGTCCTCCTGGGCGCGTTCCGCTCCGGGCCCGCGCGCTCGGCCGGCGCCGTCCTGGGCGTGCTCGTGGTCGTCGCGGTGACGGCCCTGCTGATCGGGGCGATCGGCGCTCTGCGCTCCTCGGACGCGGCGGCGGGCGCTCTCGTGACCGCCGGCGGACTCGTCTCCGTCGGCTTCCTGGTGCTGCCCTTCCTGCTCGGCCCGCTCGACCCGATGGATCCGCGCGCGTTCCGCCTCTTCGGCCTTCCGCCGCTCCGCCTCGCCGGGGCGCTCGCCCTGGCCGGCCTCGTCTCGGTCCCCACGCTCGCCCTGCTGGTGGTCGGGCTCGCGAGCGCGCCGCTCGTCCCGGGCGCAGGCGCCTTCGCCGTGGTCGGCCCGCTCCTCGCGGTGGCGACGGCCTCGCTGTTCGCGCGGATCGGCCTCGCCGCCTCCGCCGCACTCGTCCCCTCCCGGACCGCCCGCGAGCTGCTGGCCGTCCTCGGCCTGGTGCTGATGCTGGGCGGTCCCGCAGCCCTCGGCGCCGCCGCGCTGGTCGACACGGGGGACACCCCGGTGCTCGAGCGCTGGGGCGCGGCGATGGGGGCCACTCCGTTCGGCGCGGCGTGGATGATCGCCCCGGCCGCCCGGACCGGCGACGCGCTCGGCCCGCTCCTGCTGGCCCTGGCGACGCTCGTCGCGGCGGGCGCGCTCTGGTGGCTCGTCGTCCGCCTGCTGACGGAGCGGCCCGAGCGCACGCACCGGCCGCCGCGCGGCCTCCGGCTGGGCTGGTTCGACGTCCTCGGCTCGACCCGGACCGGCGCGATCGCGGCGCGCAGCATCACCTACTGGCTCCGGGATCCGCGCTACCAGGCGTCGCTCGTCGCCGTGCCGGTGCTGCCGGTCGCGGCCCTGCTGCTGCTCGCGGTCGTCGGCGTCCCCTTCCCACTGCTCTCGCTGCTCCCGGTCCCGCTGATCGCGCTGTTCCTCGGCTGGTTCCTCCACAACGACGTCGCCTACGACGGCTCGGCGTTCTGGCTCCATGTGGCCGCGGGCGTCCGCGGCTGGTCGGACCGGCTCGGCCGCGCCTTCCCGACCCTCCTGCTCGGCGTGCCGGTCGTCGTGCTCGGCTCGCTGATCAGCAGCGCGACCTCGGGGCTCCCCGATGCGCTGCCCGTCGTGCTCGCGGTGAACACCTGCCTCCTGCTCGTCCCCGCCGGCGTCGCCAGCGCCGTCTCGGCACGGCTCGCCTATCCGGCTCCGCGCCCGGGCGACAGCGCGTTCACGCAGCCCCAGGCCCCCGGAGCCAGCGGCGCCGGTCCGCAGTCCCTGGCGTTCGGCCTGGGGCTGCTCCTCTCGGCTCCAGCCGTGGTGCTCGGCGTCAGGGCCCTGTTCGTCGACCCGGAAGCGGCGGGCGACGCCGTGCTCGTCGGCTTCGGCAGCGCCGTGGTCGTCTTCGCCCTCGGCGTGCTCCTCGGCGGCAGGCTGTTCGAGCGCCGCGCGACCGAGCTGGTCGCGTTCACCAGCCGCTACTAGCGCCGCCCGATCCGGAGCGCACGGCCGCGGGCACGGGCTCCGCGCGTAGGATCGTCGGCATGATTCCGCGCGTCCAGAACAGCAGCACCGACCCCCTCGAGGGAGGCGGAGGAACCGCCACGCTCGACCGCGAGCTCGAGGAGCTCCTCAACCAGGAGTCCATCGAGCCGGGCGACCACGAGCGCTTCTCCCACTACGTGCCGAAGGACAAGATCCTCGAGAGCGCCATCACCGGCAAGCCGGTCCGCGCGCTCTGCGGCAAGAAGTGGCTCCCGGGCCGCGACCCGGAGAAGTTCCCGGTGTGCCCGGCCTGCAAGGAGATCTACGCGAAGATGAAGTGAGCTCCCGCCCCGCTCACTCGTAGCGGGTCGGGATGACGGGCTCGCCGCGGCCGAGCCGGAGCGCGTCGATCGGCAGCTCGAGGACCGCGTTGGCGTGGTGCGCGCGGGCTGCCGCCACTCCCTCGATGCCGAGGTGCTCGGGACGGATCGTCCCGTCCTCGATCAGGGGGACGAGCAGCGCCCGCTCGCCCTCGCCGACGGCGCCCTCGGGGCCGGCGCCCACGTGCACGACCTCGGCCTCGGCGACCCCGTCGTCCGAGAGCAGACGGCCGGCGGCCTTCCGCCCGCCGATCGACGCCTTCGAGACCGACTTCTTCGCCACCGCGACCCACTCGCCCGCGTCGTCCTCGTGCGCGACCAGCTTGTAGACCATGCCCGCCGTCGGGTGGCCCGAGCCCGTCGCCACCGAGGTGCCGACGCCGTAGGAGTCGACCGGTGAGGCCGCGAGCGCGGCGATCCCGTACTCGTCGAGGTCGTTGGTGACCGTGATGCGCGTGCCGGTCGCGCCGAGCGCGTCCAGCTGCTGCCGGACGGCGGCCACCTGCTGGGGGAGGTCGCCGGAGTCGATGCGCACAGCGCCGAGGCCGGTGCCGGCGACGCGGACCGCCAGGTCGACGGCGGCTGTCACGTCGTAGGTGTCCACCAGGAGGGTCGTGCCGGGGCCGAGCGCGGCGACCTGCGCGCGGAACGCCTCCTCCTCCGAGTCGTGGAGGAGAGTGAAGGAGTGCGCGGAGGTGCCCATCGTGGGCACGCCGAAGCTGCGGCCCGCCTCCAGGTTCGAGGAGGCGCCGAATCCGGCGATGTAGGCGGCGCGAGCCGCGGCGACGGCGGACCGCTCGCCGGCGCGGCGCGAGCCCATCTCGGCCAGCGGTCGCCCGTCGGCGGCCGAGACCATCCGCGCGGCGGCGCTCGCCACGGCGCTGTCGTGGTTGAGGACGCTGAGCACCAGGGTCTCCAGCAGCACGCCGTCGGCGAAGGGCGCCTCGACGATGAGCACGGGGGAGCCCGGGAGGTAGACCTCGCCCTCGCGGTAGCCCCAGACGTCGCCCCGGAAGCGGTAGTCGGCGAGCCAGTCCAGCGTGCGGGAGTCGACGACGCGGTTCTCGCGGAGCCAGGACAGCTCGTCGTCGCCGAAGCGGAAGCGCGAGATCAGCTCGAGGAGCCGGCCGGTGCCCGCGAGCACGCCGTAGCGGCGTCCGGGCGGGAGGCTCCGGGTGAACACCTCGAACATGCAGCGGCGGTCGGCGGTGCCGCTGCCGAGGGCGCCCTCGACCATCGTGAGCTCGTACCGGTCGGTGAGTAAGGCCGTGGAGTCCATCCGCTCAGTGTTCCACGGCCGCCCCCGCGCGGCCCAGGCGCGGGTGCCGGGGCTTGCGCACGCCGCCGGGCCCGGGAACGGCGTGCGGCCGGGACCGGGCCGCAGGGCGCGGGTAGGCTGTTCCTCTGTGACGGACGCACCGCTGGGCATCTTCGACTCCGGAGTCGGCGGGCTCACCGTCGCCCGCTCCGTGATCGACCAGCTGCAGAACGAGTCGATCGTCTACCTCGGCGACACCGCGCACTCGCCCTACGGGCCCAAGCCGCTCGCCGACGTCCGCGCCTACGCCCTCGACACCCTCGACACCCTGGTCGACCAGGGCGCCAAGCTGCTCGTCATCGCCTGCAACACCGCCTCGGCCGCGATGATGCGCGACGCCCGCGAGCGCTACACGCTCGGCCGCGGCATCCCGGTGATCGAGGTCATCCAGCCCGCCGTCCGCAGCGCTGTCCGCGACACCCGCAACCGCCGCGTCGGGGTGATCGGCACGGTCGGGACGATCCGCTCCCGCGCCTACGACGACGCCTTCGTCGCCGCGCCCGACCTGCAGCTGTTCACCGCCGCCTGCCCGCGCTTCGTCGAGTTCGTCGAGGCGGGCGTCACCTGGAGCGACGAGCTGCTCGCGGTGGCGGAGGAGTACCTCGCGCCGCTCAAGGCCGCGGGGGTCGACACGCTCGTCCTCGGCTGCACCCACTACCCGCTGCTGCGCGGTGCCATCGCGTACGTGATGGGGCCGGACGTCCGCCTCGTCTCGAGCGCCGAGGAGACCGCGCTCGACGTCTACCGGACCCTCGTGGCGCACGGCCTGCAGCGCACCTCCGCCGCGCCTCCGACCTACCGGTGGGAGGAGACGGGCTCGAGCGACTTCGTCCGCCTCGCCCGCCGCTTCCTCGGTCCGGAGGTCTCGAGCGTCGACCTCGTCGAGACCGGCACCATCAACCTGCGCGAGCTCGACCGGGCCGCGCTCCCGCACGATCGAGGGAGACCCGAGTGACCGACAGCACCGCATCGAAGGCCGCGCGCAAGGACGGGCGGGCGCCCGACGAGCTGCGCACCGTGACGATCGAGCGCGGCTGGAGCACCCAGGCGGAGGGCTCCGCGCTCGTCTCGTTCGGGAACACCAGGGTGCTCTGCACCGCCTCCTTCACGAACGGCGTGCCGCGCTGGCTGCAGGGCAAGGGCAAGGGCTGGGTCACCGCCGAGTACGCGATGCTGCCCCGCTCCACCAACTCCCGCATGGACCGCGAGTCGGTCAAGGGGAAGGTCGGCGGGCGCACGCACGAGATCTCGCGGCTGATCGGCCGGAGCCTCCGCGCGGTGGTCGACACGAAGGCGCTCGGCGAGAACACCCTCGTGATCGACTGCGACGTCCTCCAGGCCGACGGCGGCACCCGCACCGCGGCGATCACCGGCGCCTACGTGGCGATGGCCGACGCGATCGAGTGGGCGCGCGGCAAGAAGTACGTGGGGCAGAAGGCGCAGCCGCTGATCGACAGCCTCTCGGCGGTGTCCGTCGGCATCATCGACGGCGTGCCGATGCTCGACCTGGCCTACGTCGAGGACGTGCGCGCCGAGACCGACATGAACGTCGTCGTCACCGGACGAGGCCTGTTCGTCGAGGTGCAGGGCACCGCCGAGGGGGCCCCGTTCGACCGCCGTGAGCTCGACGCCCTGCTCGACCTCGCGGTCGCCGGTGCCTCCGACCTCGCCCGCATCCAGGCCGAAGCGCTCGCCGCGGAGCCCGGAGCGTGAGCCTGGACCTCGTCCTCGCCACGCACAACGCGGGCAAGGTGGAGGAGTTCCGCGCCATGCTGGCCGGCGCGCTCCCCGGAGTCGGCGTCCGCGCCTACGACGGACCCGAGCCGGTCGAGGACGGCGTGAGCTTCGCCGAGAACGCGCTGATCAAGGCGCGCGCGGCGGCGGCGCACACCGGCCTCGTGGCGCTCGCGGACGACTCCGGGATCTGCGTCGACGTCCTCGGCGGCGCGCCGGGCATCTTCTCGGCCCGCTGGTCGGGACGCGCGCACGACGCGACGGCCAACCTCGAGCTCCTCCTGGCCCAGCTGCACGACGTGAAGGCGGAGCACCGCGGTGCGCACTTCAGCTGCACCATCGCCCTCGTGGTGCCGGACTCCGTGCTCCCCGGCGGTCAGGAGACGGTGGTCGAGGGCCGCTGGGACGGCGCGATCGCGACGGCCCCGCGCGGTGCGAACGGCCACGGCTACGACCCGGTGTTCGTCCCCGAGGCCGGGGCGCTCACGGCGGCCGAGCTCGCTCCCGAGCAGAAGAACGCCCGGAGCCACCGCGCCCGCGCCTTCACCGCGCTGCGCGCCGAGCTCGCCGCCCTGTCCGCCCGGCTCTGAGCCGGCGGGTTCCCACCGCGGGATGCCACTCCGGTGCACGCCTGTCGTCGTGCGGCGAGCCGGAGTGGCGTCTCGCGGAGGCGGAGGTCAGGACTTCGGGTGCTTGTCGTCCAGGGTGTCGGCGTCGAGCACGTAGGCGGCCGACTCGGTCGAGTCGGTCTCGGGGTCGGCGGCGAGCTTCGCCTTGCGCTGCTGCTGGAAGAAGTGGAACAGCGTCGGCAGCAGCGCGAGCACGACCGCGCCGATCAGGATCACGTCGATGTAGTGCGAGACGAAGTCGGCGACCGGCGGGATGAAGGCGAGCAGCCACCCGATAAGGGTGACCCCGCTGCCCCAGATCAGGGCGCCGATGAGGTTGTAGAGGCTGTACTTGCGGTAGTTCATGTGAGCCACGCCGGCCGCGATCGGCGCGAAGGTGCGGACGATCGGCACGAAGCGCGCGAGGATCACGGCGAGGCCGCCGAAGCGCTCGAAGAACGCGTTGGTCCGCTTCACGTTCTCGATGCTGAAGAAGCCGGACTCCTTGCGCTCGAAGATGCGCGGGCCGGCCTTGTGCCCGATCAGGTAGCCGACCTCGCCGCCGACGAAGGCCGAGAACCCGACGGCCAGGCAGATGAGCCAGATCGGGACGCCGAGGCCGCCGTTCGACGCGTTCTCGTGCGCCAGCAGGCCCGTGATGATCAGCAGCGTGTCGCCCGGGAAGAGGAAGCCGATCAGCAGTCCGGTCTCGGCGAACACGATGAGGCAGACCACGAGCACGCCCCAGGGGCCGAACGAGGTCAGGATCGTCTCCGGATCGAGCCAGGGGACGAGGGCGGCGTGATTCAACGGATCTCCAGTCGACGGGGGCCGGTGGCCGGTCGGCGGTCACGCGAGCGCGCTCAGCGTACCGGCCGATCCCGTGCGGAAGGAGGGACTCGAACCCTCACGCCTCTCGGCACAGGAACCTAAATCCTGCGTGTCTGCCATTCCACCACTCCCGCGTGCGGGCTCCAGTGTAGGAGGAGGGCCCCGCGCCTCAGCCGCGGGAGGCCGCCCGGGGGAGGTACCGCGGGATCCAGCGGGCGAGCGCCCCCGCTCCGCCCAGACCGAGCACCCCCATCACGACGGCGGCGAAGGGGAGGGAGATCAGGGCGGTGAGCGCCGACACGACGATCGGGGCGGCGGCGTTGCCCGCGTCGCCGGTGAAGCGGAACGCGCCGAGGAACGGGGCCGGATCGGCGGGGGGCGCGAGATCGGCGCCGATGGTCATCAGGATCCCGGAGCCGATGCCGTTCGCGGCCGCGAGCACGCAGGCCACGGCGACGAACCAGGGCACCGGATCGAGGGCGAGCACCGAGGCGGCGAGGGCGAGGTGGCCGAGCCCGAGGCCGATCATCGAGGGGATCGCGGTGGCGCCCCGGCCGAAGCGGTCCATCAGCTGGCCGCCGGCGTAGAAGAGGGCGAAGTCGAGCGCGCCGGCGATGCCGATGATGATCGCGGTGTCGGTCTCGGCGAGCCCGATGCTCACCGCCCAGAGGGGGAGGATCAGCGTCCGGCTCGCCCGCAGCGCCCCGATCACGGCGGCGCCGGTCCCCATCCGAGCGAGGACCCCGCGGTGCTCGCGCAGCGTCCCGAGCAGCGACTGCGGCGACTCCGGGACGGTCGCCGACGCCTCCGCGGCGACCACGTCCTCCGGAGCGGCGCGGTCGGCCGCGGCCTGCGCCCGCCGCAGCACCGTCGCGGGGTCGGGCACGAGCAGCAGGACCACGACCGCCGCCACGCAGCAGACGATGTGCACCCAGAAGACGGACTCGACGGAGCCGGTGAGGTGCACCACCCCGGCCGCCAGGAACGGGCCGATCAGCCAGCCGGCGCGGAACGCCCCGGCGAGGGCGCTGAGCGCGCGGGCGCGGTGCGTGATCGGGACGAACGACGTCATGAACGCGTGCCGCGCCAGCGCGAAGACCGCGGTCGCGAGGCCGATCACGAAGACGCCGATCGTCAGCCCGACCCATGACGTCGAGAGCAGGCACACCACGAGCCCGAGGATCGACGCGGCCGAGGCTCCGAGCATCGCGCCGCGCTCGCCGATCCGGGAGACGATCCAGCCGCTGGGGATGTCGCCCGCCAGCTCGCCGATCATGATCATCCCCGCCACGAGGCCCGCCAGGGCCAGCGTCGCGCCGAGGTCGCCGGCCGCGGCCGGCAGGAGGGGGATGATCGCCCCCTCGCCGATGGAGAAGAGGAGGGTGGGGAGGAAGGTCGACAGCAGCAGCGGCCCGACGGGGAAGGGGCGCGGAGCGGTGCTGGTCACCGTCCCCAGGGTACGCCCGGGCCGGAGGGCGGCCCCCGGCCCCCGGTAGTCTGGACGCACCATGCTGGACAACGACTTCACCGAGCAGATCACTGCTCTCCGCTCCACCTTCGCCGACATCCGCGCCGTCATCGACGTGGACGGTCTCCGCTCGAAGATCGCCGAGCTCAGCGAGCAGGCCGGCGCCCCCGACCTGTGGGACGACACGGCCAACGCGCAGAAGGTGACCAGCGCCCTCAGCCACCGCCAGTCCGAGCTCGCGCGGATCACCGCGATCGACCGGCGCCTGGACGACCTCGAGGTGCTCGTCGAGATGGCGAACGAGGCCGAGGACGCCGAGTCCGAGCAGGAGGCGATCGCCGAGCTCTCCTCCCTCCAGAAGGTCATGGGCGAGCTCGAGGTGCAGACCCTGCTCGACGGCGAGTACGACGACCGCCCCGCCGTGGTCACCATCCGCGCGGGAGCGGGTGGCGTCGACGCCTCCGACTTCGCCGAGATGCTCATGCGCATGTACCTCCGCTGGGCCGAGAAGCACAAGTACGCGGCGACCGTCATGGACGCCAGCTACGCGGAGGAGGCGGGCATCAAGTCGGCCACCTTCCAGATCGACGCCCCCTACGCCTTCGGCACGCTCTCGGTCGAGGCCGGAACCCACCGCCTCGTGCGGATGAGCCCCTTCGGCGCCGCGGGCAAGCGCCAGACCTCCTTCGCCGCGGTCGAGGTCATCCCGCTGATGGAGGAGGCCGGGGCGATCGAGATCCCCGACAACGACATCCGCGTGGACGTCTTCCGCTCCTCCGGCCCCGGCGGCCAGTCGGTGAACACCACCGACTCCGCGGTGCGCCTCACCCACCTGCCCACCGGCACCGTCGTGTCGATGCAGAACGAGAAGAGCCAGATCCAGAACCGCGCCGCGGCGATGCGCGTGCTCCAGTCGCGGCTCCTGCTGCTGCAGAAGGAGCAGGAGGCGGCCACCAAGAAGGAGCTCGCCGGCACCATCACCGCGAGCTGGGGCGACCAGATGCGCAGCTACGTCCTCGCTCCGTACCAGATGGTGAAGGACCTGCGCACCGACCACGAGGTCGGCAACCCCTCGCACGTGTTCGACGGCGATCTGGACGGCTTCATCGCCGCCGGGATCCGCTGGCGGAAGTCCTCCTAGCGCGGCTCGGGCGCGTCCCCACCGACGCGCCGCGCGCCCCCTCGGCGGACTCTTCGGGATCGTCGCTTACCCTCGTACCGACATGATTCGCTTCGACAACGTCTCCAAGCAGTATCGGGGCGGCACGAGACCCGCCCTCAACGCCATCGATCTCGAGATCCTCCGGGGCGAGTTCGTCTTCCTCGTCGGCGCCTCCGGCTCCGGCAAGTCGAGCTGCCTCCGCCTGATCCTCAAGGAGGAGCGTCCCTCCTCCGGGTCGATCCACGTGCTCGGGCAGAACCTCGGCAAGATCTCGAGCCGCAAGGTCCCGTACTTCCGCCGCAACATGGGCGTCGTGTTCCAGGACTTCCGGCTGCTGCCGAACAAGTCGGTCTTCGACAACGTTGCGTTCAGCCTCCAGGTGATCGGCAAGTCGAAGGGCTACATCCAGGAGGCCGTCCCGGACACGCTCAAGATGGTGGGCCTCGCGGGCAAGGCGTCGCGCCTGCCCCACGAGCTCTCCGGCGGCGAGCAGCAGCGCGTGGCGATCGCCCGTGCCGTCGTCAACAAGCCGGCCGTCCTGCTGGCCGACGAGCCCACGGGCAACCTCGACCCGACCACGAGCGCCGGCATCATGGCGCTGCTCGAGCGGATCAACGCGGGCGGCACGACCGTGATCATGGCGACCCACGAGGCCGGCATCGTCGACCAGATGAAGCGCCGCGTCATCGAGCTCTCGGCCGGCAGCATCGTCCGCGACGAGAGCCAGGGCGGCTACGGCCAGACCGAGAGCATCACCGTCGTCCACGACGGCGTCGTGGTCGTGGCGGCCGACGACCACGCGGTCGCCGAGCAGCCCGCGCCCCCGGCGATCATCGACAGCGAGCTCGCGCCCGCCGAGGTCCCCGAGATCGACCTGCGCCAGGAGGCCCCGGCCCCGCCGCCCGAGCCGGCCCGCCTCTCGCAGACCGCCGCCCAGCCCCGCGTCCCCGAGGGCCGCCGCTCCGCCGCCGTCGAGCCGGAGCGCGAGCCGGAGCCGGCCGCCGAGCCCGCCGCCGCCCCGCGCGTCGTCGAGCTGCAGAGCCAGACCGGTCCGATCTTCCTCCCCGCCGACACCGGCGCCCTGCCCGAGGAGTCGCTCGCCGCGCGCCTCGGCCTCCGCGCCCACGCGGGCGAGGGCGACGAGACCGGCGACGACCAGCAGAACGTAGGACCCGTCAAGTGAGATTCGCACTGATCTGGTCGGAGGTCGCCAGCGGCCTCCGGCGCAACGTCTCCATGGTCGTCTCGGTGATCCTGGTGACCTTCATCTCCCTCACCTTCGTCGGCACGGCGATCCTGCTCCAGATGCAGATCGGCCAGATGAAGAACTTCTGGTACGACAAGGCGCAGGTCGCGGTGTACATGTGCACCGCCACCTCCGGCGGCTCGAACTGCAGCGGCTCCGACGCCACCGCCGAGCAGATCGACGCGGTGCAGGGCCAGCTCGAGGGCGCCACGCTCGCGCCGTACATCGACCGCTCCTACTTCGAGGACCACGACCAGGCCTACGCGAACTTCCAGGAGCAGTTCGCGGGCAACCCGGTCGCCGAGTACGTCACTCCCGACCTGCTCAACCAGACCTTCTGGATCAACCTGAAGGACCCGACCCAGTCGGACGTCATCGTGGAGAGCCTGTCGAGCGTCTCGGGAGTCGAGAGCGTCACCGACCAGCGGCAGTACCTCGACCAGATCTTCTCGATCCTCAACGCGGCGAGCTACACGGCGATCGGCATCGCCGTCCTGATGCTCGTCGCGGCCGTGCTGCTCATCGCCACCACGATCCGCCTCTCGGCGTTCTCGCGGAGACGGGAGCTGGGCATCATGCGGCTCGTGGGGGCCTCGAACAGGTTCATCCAGACCCCGTTCATCCTCGAGGGGGTCTTCGCCGCGCTGGTCGGCTCGATCCTCGCGGGAGTCGCGGTGGTCGCCATCGTGCAGGTCTTCGTGCAGGGGTTCCTGGCGTACCGGATCCCGCTGACCTCCTTCGTGGGACTCGACGACGCTCTGATCGTCGTGCCGATCCTGATCGTGGTCGGCATCGTCCTGGCCGCCGTCTCGGCGAACGTCGCGATCGCGCGGTACCTGCGGGTCTGATCCCGGACCGGACGTATACTGGTGGGCTGTCCCGTTCGGGGCGGCCCACCGGTGCATCGCCCCGACGATGCCCGCCCCCTTCATCCGCTCGCGACCCGAGGAGCAGCCGTGCCCAGAGAACAGGGACAGAAGGTCGTCGCGACCAACCGCAAGGCGCGCCACGACTACCTCATCGAGGACACCTACGAGGCGGGCCTCGTGCTCACCGGCACCGAGGTGAAGTCCCTCCGGGCCGGCCGAGCCTCGCTGGTCGACGGCTACGCGTTCGTCGACGGGGGAGAGGCGTGGCTCGACGCCGTCCACATCAACGAGTGGGCCCAGGGCACTTGGACGAACCACCCGCCGCGCCGCAAGCGCAAGCTGCTGCTGCACAAGGCGCAGATCCTCAAGATCCACAACAAGGTGAAGGAGGGCGGGTACACGCTGATCCCGCTCTCGCTGTACTTCAGCGACGGCAAGGCCAAGGTCGAGCTTGCCGTGGCCAAGGGCAAGAAGGACTACGACAAGCGCCAGGTCCTCCGAGAGCGCCAGGACCGCCGCGAGGCGGACCGTGCGATGTCGACCCGCCGCCGCCTCGGCGAGTAGGCCCCGGCGGGCACTGTCCGACGGGTGCCGCGCAAGCCTCTTCTTCTCGCACCGCGCTTTGGGAGACTGGGGCGCGTGACCTCCCCCGAGAACAGCGCCCCCGCCGCCCTGAGCGCCGCCGACGAGAAGACGCGGTGGCGCGCTTTCGCGGTGAGCGTCGGAGTCGCGGCCATCACGATCCTCGACCTCTCGAAGGTCAACGTCGGCCTGCCGTCGATCGAGCGCTCGCTCGGAGCGGATGCGAGCCAGCTGCAGCTGATCGTCGCGGGGTACGCGCTCGCCTTCGGACTGGCGCTCGTGCCGGCCGGCCGGCTGGGCGACATCCGCTCGCGCCGCCTGCTGTTCCTGATCGGGCTGACCGCGTTCACGGTGACGAGCCTCCTCTGCGCGCTCGCGCCGTCGATCGAGCTGCTCGTCGTCGCGCGCTTCCTGCAGGGCGTCGCCGCGGGCATCCAGATGCCCCAGGTCCTCGGGCTGGTGCAGCAGATGTTCACCGGCGCCGAGCGTGCCCGGGCCTTCGGGGTCTTCGGCGCGACCATCGGCCTGTCGACCGCCTTCGGCCCGACCCTCGGCGGCCTCCTGATCGCGATCGGCGGCGAGCAGGACGGCTGGCGCCTGCTGTTCTGGATGAACATCCCGCTGGGCGTCGCCGCGCTGGTCTTCGCCTGGAAGCTCATCCCGAAGAAGCGCTCGCGGCCCGAGGGAGACCGGTCCCTCGACCCGGTCGGCCTGCTCCTGCTGGCGGTCGCGATCTTCGCCTTCATGCTGCCGTTCCTGCTGACCACGGGCTCCTCCTCGGACTCGCCCTACCGCTGGTTCTGGCTGGTCCTCGCCGCGGCCGCCGCCGCCGTCTTCGTGCGCTGGGAGGCGCACTACGCCGCGTCGGGGCGGACGCCCGTCATCGACTTCCGCATCTTCCGGACCAGCTCCTACCGCAACGGCATCCTGGTCGCGACCTCCTACTTCGCCGCGATCCCGGCGACCTTCCTCCTCACCACGCTCTTCCTCCAGCAGGGGCTCGGCCTCGAGCCGGTGTTCGCCGGCATGGTGAGCATCCCGTTCGCGCTGACCTCGGCGGTGACAGCCTGGTACGGCGGCAAGCTCGTGCAGCGCTACGGCCGCGCACTGGTGGTGCTCGGCATCGTGCTCGTGGTCATCGGCTTCACGCTCGTGCTGCTCGCCGCCGAGCTCCTCCCGGCCGAGACCGCGGCCTACGGCATGGGTGCCGCGATGCTCGTCGCCGGGGCCGGCGGCGGCTTCGTCGTGTCGCCGAACCAGACGCTCACCCTCGCCGAGATCCCGCCGGCGCAGGGCGGCGTGGCGGGCTCCGTGGGCCAGCTCGGCCAGCGCGTGGGCACCGCGGTCGGCACCGCCTGCGCCTCCGCCGTCTTCTTCGCGACGCTGGCGAGCGAGCAGGGGATGGCGGAGGGGCTGGACCGCTACCACGACGCCTTCCGCAACGGCTACTTCGTCACCCTCGGGCTGATCGCGCTCGCGCTCGTGCTGGGTCTGCTCGATCTGCGCCGCCGCCGGGTGACCGCCCGCGGAGCTGAGGTAGACTAGGACCCGTAACTCCACAGTGTGCGACGAACGACCCACTCCAGCGGCCTCCGGGCCGTCGAGTGCTCGCGGGGATGATCGGTTTCGACATTGCCTGCGAAACTGCGAGAAGCGGGTCGAGGATCCAGGGTCATCTCGTCAACGATCCCTGGAAAACACAGGTGCCGAACAGAAGCGCACCGACTTCGCTCTCGCTGCCTAAGCCAGAGTAGATAGTCCGTCAGCCCGTGGGTGCGTCCTCGCCCCGGATCCTGGCGTCATCTAGAGGACTTGCTGCGTCGTTACGCCTGAGGGCGACGCGGGACTTGCACTCGGGCTGGGCCCGTCGACCGATGCGCCGATGGTAACGGTCGGGGCCGAGCAGAACGCTCTCATCGGCTACACCCGTAGAAGGCGCAGAATCACAGCGATGGACGGGGGTTCGATTCCCCCCATCTCCACCACCGGTCGTCGTCGCACACTGGGAGCTCCGCTCCGCCGCCCTCACGACGGTCGCACGTCGAGCTGTCTGATCCGCCCGTAGAGGGTGAGCATCGCCAGCCGGTCGTCGTCGTCGTGCGCCGGGCCGGCGAGAGCCTGCGGCGGGGCCCAGTCCCGGTAGAGCACGCCCGGCGCCAGCACGGCGACGGCGGTGCCGGCCGGGTAGTGGGCGCTGCGGTCCACCGGCAGCTCGGCGAACGCGTCGGGCAGGAGCCGGTGCAGCACCTCCAGCAGAGGACGGAGCCGTGCTGCTCGCGCCTCGTGCACGGAGAGGGTCACGGCGTTCATCGCGGCGAGCGCGGCCACCAGGTGCTCGGCGGCGGCGTCGTCGTCGCACCGCTCGGTGACCAGCAGCGAGACCACTCCGCGCGGCTTCAGCCAGCCGAGCGTGGCGGCCTCGGCGTCGCCGTCCACCGAGACGACGCGGTCGGAGGCGTGCGCGTAGTCGTGCAGGAGCCGCGACCAGACGTCGCCCGGGCCGGGCCCGTCGACCTGCGCGACCGCCTCCGCCGCGGCGAGCAGGGAGCTCCGCCGGTGGAGCCTCGGGAACAGGCTGTCCGCCGGTCCCCAGTGCTGCTCGGCCGTGCGCGAGCGCTCGGGGGGTTCCTGATCGTGCCGGTCCTGCATGTCGACTCCTGAGCCGCCGGTCTCCGGGCCCCCTCGCGCCTGCCGGTCGTCCCTTCACCCTGCGCTCCGCCGGAGCGCGTGTCAATGAGCCGAACGGGGGTCGATCGGAGCCGTGGTCAGCGAGCGGAGCCGAAGAGGCTGCCGGTGGTGGAGTCGTCGGCCGGATCGAGGACCGCGCAGACGATCGTGCGGTCCCCGTGGCGCCAGCCGACCTCGGAGGGGACGAGCGAGCGGTACTCGAGGGCGGAGTCGCCGTAGGCGATCCCCATCACGGCGCCGAACTCCGGCTCGCAGCCCGCCTCGGCCTGGGCGAGCAGCGTGTTGCGGCTGGTGTATCGGTCTCCGGGCTGCGCGAACGTGTGGAAGACCTCCAGTGCGTGCTCCTCGGCGCAGGGAACGACGTCCACGTCGGCGATGCGGTCGTCGCCCGGGTCGGCCAGGCAGTCGCCGCGCCGCAGCGAGAACACGTCGGTGACGCCGGCGGTCGCCACCGTGCCGCCCTCGTCACGCACGGCCTCCGGGCCGTCCGGCCCGACGACGGAGGAGCAGCCCGAGAGGAGCAGGAGGAGCGCCGCCGAGGCGAGCGCGGCCGTCCGGCTCCTCATCGCGGCGCCACGATCGCGAGCACCTCGTCGTGCAGCAGGCCGTTGGTGGCGACGGCGCTGCCGTGCCACGGCCCGTCCTCCCCGTCGGCGGAGGTGAAGCGGCCGCCCGCCTCCTGCACGATCGGCACCAGGGCCGCCAGGTCGTAGGGCTTCACGTCGAACTCGCCCGCACCGTCGAGGAGGCCCTCGGCGACGAGCATGTAGGGCCACGCGTCCCCGTACGCCCGGTCGCGCCAGACGGCGCCGGCGAGCTCGAGCAGCTGCGGGAGACGGCCCGCGCCCTCCCACTGCTGGATGCTGTTGTAGCTGAAGGTCGCCGATGCGAGCGTGTCGATCCCCGAGACGCGCAGCGGTCGCGGCTCGGCCCCGGCCTCCAGCTCGACGGCCCAGGCGCCGGAGCCCTCGGCCGCCCACCAGCGCGTGCCGAGAGCGGGACCGGAGACGACTCCGACGACGGGGACGCCGTCGACCGCGAGCGCGATCAGGGTCGCCCAGATCGGGACGCCGCGGAGGAAGTGGGCGGTGCCGTCGATCGGGTCGAGGATCCACTGCCGCGAGGCCTCGCCCGAGGTGCCGAACTCCTCGCCGAGGATCGCGTCGTCCGGACGCTCGGCGGCGAGCAGCGCGCGGATCGCCTCCTCGACGGCGCGGTCGGCGTCGGTGACCGGGGTGCGGTCGAGCTTCGTGTCCACGACGAGGTCGAGCGCGCCGAACCGCTCCCGCGAGATCGCATCGGCCGCGTCCGCCAGGCGGAGGGCGAGTCGGAGGTCGTCGTCGAAGCTCTGGTCACTGCTCTGCGGGGTCACGCGACCACGATACCGGTGGGTCCCGCGGAGCCTCCGATCGCTGCCGCGGGCGTTCCGTCGCGCTCGATTTGACGAGACGGGGGGAGACGCTGGTAATGTGATCCCTCGGTTCGGCACGCACGATCAGCCGGCCGGAACGCACCTCTAGCTCAATCGGCAGAGCAACTGACTCTTAATCAGTGGGTTCTCGGTTCAAGTCCGAGGGGGTGCACCACCAGCCCCGCACCTCCTTGTGAGGTGTGGGGCTTCGTCGTTCCCGGTCCGTGTCCGTTCCCGACCTCCTCGGAGCGCCCGCGGGGGGAGCGCCGGCCCGTGCTCACTCGCTGGAGGGTGCGGCGGTCGACGGGTCGAGCAGCGGCAGGACTCCGCGGAAGCCGGCGCTCGTGGAGCCGATACCGACGTCGAGCGCGTCGGAGGCCCGGCCCTGGTCGTCTGCGGCGGCGGTCAGGCTCAGGGTGATGCCCGTCCGCGTGAAGGTCCGGGCGACGGTGCTCCAGGCGAGGTCGACGTCTCCGTCCGCCGACGCCAACAGGCGCCTGAGCATCCGCACGGTGTCCGGCGCAGAATGCGGACCGACGCCCGTTCGCGTGGCAGGATCTCCGTTCGCTTCCGTTTCCCCTCCAGAAAGGACCGATGTGCCCGAAGACGTCCTCCCCGTGATCGGCTCGATCGCGCTCGCCGTGGTGATCGCGGTCGTGATCGCCGTGGTCGCGACCGCCGTCGTCGCCCTCGTGCTGCGCTCGGTCGGCAAGCGCAAGACCTGGGCGCGCCTGCTGATCCGGCGTCTGCGCATCCCGTTCCGCGTGCTGCTGATGACCATCGCGGTCTGGGCCGCGCTCGCCGCCACCGTGTCGGGCGACCCCTGGCCGGGTCTCGTGCAGCGGGTGTTCCAGATCGCCACGATCGGCGCGGCGGCGTGGGTGATCGGATCCCTGTTCGTGTTCCTCGAGGACCTGGGCGCCGAGCGCTACCGGACCGACACGGCCGACAACCGCCGGGCACGCCGCCTCCGCACGCAGATGACGATCATCCGGAGGGTCGCCGTGGCGGCCGTCGTGGTCATCGCGATCGGCGCCTCGCTGCTGACCTTCCCCGAGGCCCGCACGGCCGGTGCGAGCCTCCTGGCCTCGGCCGGCGTGCTCTCGATCGTGGCGGGCCTGGCCGCGCAGTCGAGCCTCACGAACATCTTCGCCGGGATGCAGCTCGCCTTCAGCGACGCCATCCGCCTGGACGACGTGGTGATCGTCGAGACCGAGTGGGGGCGGATCGAGGAGATCACGCTGACCTACGTCGTCGTCCACCTCTGGGACGACCGCCGCCTGGTGCTTCCCACGAACTACTTCACGACCCAGCCGTTCCAGAACTGGACCCGCACCGGGTCCGAGTTGCTCGGCGCCGTCGAGCTCGACCTGGACTGGCGGGTCAGCCCCGAGCAGATGCGCGAGGAGCTGCACCGCATGCTCGAGGAGACCGACCTCTGGGACCGGCGCACCAGCGTGCTGCAGGTGACCGACGCGACGGGCGGCTTCGTCCGGATCCGGGTGCTCGTCACTGCGAAGGACGCGCCGACGCTCTTCGACCTGCGCTGCTACGTGCGCGAGCGGCTCGTCTCGTGGCTGCACGAGAACGACCCCGTCGCCCTGCCGCGTCAGCGCGTCGAGATGGAGCGGGAGCCCGCTCCCGCCGCGACCCCGCGCCGGCACGGGTCCTCCGCCCCGGACAACCTGTTCTCGGGCGACGAGCGCTCGAACGAGCGGGGGGCGATGTTCACGGGTCTCATCGACCTGCGGGACACCCCGAAGCGGGACACCCCGAAGCGGGAGCTGCCGCCGAGGGACTGACTCCTGCGAGGACGCCGCTCCCACGGCCGCACCCGGGGTGCGCGCGGCGAGCGGCGTCCCGCAGGGCGGTCAGCGGTTCACGGAGCTCATGTCGGCGTAGCGGTCGCCGACGGGGGCCTCGAGCGCGCCGAGGACGTCGAGCTGCTCCGCGGTCAGCACGAGGGCGTCCGCGGCCGCGTTCTCCTCGATGCGCGAGACGCGCTTGGTGCCCGGGATCGGAGCGATGTCCTCGCCCTGGGCGAGCAGCCAGGCGAGCGCCACCTGCGCGGCGGTCGCGTCCGCCTCTGCCGCCACACGGTCGACGGCCTCCACGATGCGGAGGTTCGCCTCCAGCGCTCCGTCGGCGAAGCGGGGGTTGTCGCGGCGGAAGTCGTCGCTGCCCAGCTCGGCGACCGAGCGGATGCTGCCCGTGAGGAAGCCGCGGCCCAGCGGCGAGTACGGGACGAAGCCGATGCCGAGCTCGCGGAGGACCGGCAGCACCTCCGCCTCGGGGTCGCGGGTCCACAGCGAGTACTCGGACTGCACAGCGGTGACCGGGTGCACGGCGTGAGCGCGCCGGATCGTCGCGGGCGCCGCCTCCGAGAGGCCGTAGCCGCGGAGCTTGCCCTCCTGGATCAGCTCCGCGAAGGCCCCGGCGGTCTCCTCGACGGGGACGCCCGGGTCCATGCGGTGCTGGTAGTAGAGGTCGATGCGGTCGGTCCCGAGGCGCGCGAGCGAGCCCTCGACGGCGAGCCGTAGGTTCTCCGGGGAGCCGTCGAGTCCGCGGCCCCCATCGCCGCGGTGGCGGATCATGCCGAACTTGCTCGCCAGCACGACCTCGTCGCGGCGGCCGGCCAGCGCGCGGCCGAGCAGCTCCTCGTTGGTGTACGGGCCGTAGATCTCGGCGGTGTCGAGGAACGTGACGCCGAGATCGAGGGCGCGGTGCACGGTGCGGATCGACTCCGCGTCGTCGGTGCCGGCGCCGGTGTAGAACGCCGACATGCCCATCGCGCCGAGACCGAGGCGCGAGACCTCGAGAGCGGCGACGTCGGATCCGAGGGTGATCGTCTTCATCAGTGGGTGGTCCTCTCCTGGTACGCCGCGATCTTGATGTCGATCGCGGCGAGGCTGGCGTGTGTCCGGGCGAGCTGCGCCTCGACCTCCTCGCGGTGCGTCCGGAGCAGCGCGAGGCGCTCCGGCTCCGTGGCGGGCCCGATCCGGAGGAGCCGGGCGTACTCGCGGATCCGCGCGATCGGCATCCCGGTCGCGCGGAGCTTGGTGAGGAAGTCGACCCAGCCGACGTCGGCCGGCCGGTAGCGGCGGTGCTGCGACGAGGCGCGCTCGACCGGGTCGAGCATGAGCCCGGCGCGCTCGTAGTAGCGCAGGGTGTGCACGGTGAGACCGGTGACGGCGGCGACCTGCGAGATCGACAGCACATCCGGCTCGGCCGGGGCGGCGGTGGCGGTGGACATGGCGTCAACCTACGACTTCGAGTGCGCTCGAGGTCAAGCGGGAGCGGGCGACTCAGCCGACCTCGCGGCTGAAGCCCAGGAGGGCCTCGGCGATGCGGGCGTCCGCCTCCTCGTGGCTGATGGTCGCCTCGCCGTCGCCCGCCTGCGGCCCGTACCAGCCGAAGTCGGCGTGGTTGGCGCCGTCGATCTCGACGAGGTCGGCGGAGGAGGGCAGCCGGACGCTCGCGTCGGCGACCTTCTCCGGCGTGCTGAGCCCGTCCTCCGATCCGCTGACACTGAGGACGGGGAGCCCGGAGCCCGAGAGGTCGTTCGCGCAGTAGCTGCCGAGCAGCACCAGGCCCGCCACCGCCGGGTCCTCGGCCCACTGGCAGGCCTTCACGCCGCCGAGGGAGTGGCCGCCGACGAGCCAGCGGTCGACGCCCTCGGCCTGGCTGGTGAAGGTCTCGAGCGAGCGGAGATCGAAGAAGGCCAGGTGCAGGATCGGCCGCGTGATCACGACGGTCGCCCCGGCCTCGACCAGCGGAGCCAGGGTCGCCTCGTAGGAGGAGGCGTCGACCTTCGCTCCGGGGATGAAGACCAGGCCCGTGCCGGCCAGCTCGCCGGTCGAGGTCGGCGTCATCACGAGCGCGTCGTCCGTGCGCTCGACCGCGATCGCGGGATCGGCGCGCACGCGGGCGAGGGCGTCCTCGTCGGGGCCGCTGACGATCGAGCTCCAGGTGAGGAAGCCGAGGACCGCGACTCCGAGGACTCCGCCGATGCTCGCGAGAACGACGCGGCGGCGCCTCATCGGGCTGCCGCGATCGCGTCGGCCGCCTGCACCAGGGCGAGGTGGGAGAGGGCCTGGGGAGTGTTCCCCGCGTGCCGGCGGCCCTCGACGTCGTACTCCTCCGAGAGGAGGCCCACGTCGTTGCAGAGCCCGACGAGCCGGTCCATCAGGGTCCGCGCGTCGTCGATCCGGCCGGAGTCGGCGTACTGCCGGACGAGCCAGAAGGAGCAGGCGAGGAACGGGTGCTCGCCGCCCGCGAGGCCGTCGACCGAGGACTCGGTCCGGTAGCGGTGCAGCAGGCCGTCCTGCAGGAGCACGCGCTCCAGCTCGGCGACGGTGCCCAGCATCCGCGGGTCGTCGGCGGGGACGAACCCGACCATCGGCAGCACGAGGAGCGACGCGTCGACCTCGGGCGAGCCGTAGGACTGCACGAAGTGGCCGCGCTCGGCGTCGAAGCCCTGGGCCTCGATCTCGGCGCGCACCTCGTCGCGGAGGCGCTCCCAGGTCTCGACCGGACCGGGCAGGCCGTTCTCGCGCACGGCGCGGACACCCCGATCGAGCGCGGCCCAGATCATGACCCGCGAGTGCGTGAAGTGCCGCGGCTCGCCCCGGATCTCCCAGATGCCGTTGTCCGGCCGCTGCCAGTTGGTCTCGACGAAGCCCAGGAGCGCGCGCTGGAGCGGCCAGGAGAACTCGGTCTCGTCCACTCCGGCCACGCGGGCCTCGTGCAGAGCGACCATCACCTCGCCGATCACGTCCGCCTGGTACTGGTCGACGGCGGCGTTCCCGATCCGCACGGGGGAGGCGCCGTCGTAGCCGGGCAGGCTCGGCATCTCCCGCTCCGGCAGGTCGCGCTCGCCGGCGAGGCCGTACATGATCTGCACGTCCTCCGGCGCGCCCGCGACCGCGCGGAGCAGCCAGGCCCGCCACTTCTGCGCCTCCTGCTCGAACCCGTGCGCGAGCAGGGCCTGCAGGGTGAGCGAGGCGTCGCGGAGCCAGACGTAGCGGTAGTCCCAGTTGCGGGCGCCGCCGAACTGCTCCGGGAGCGAGGTGGTCGCCGCCGCGACGATGCCGCCGGTCTCGTCGTCGGTGAGGGCGCGGAGGGTCAGCAGCGAGCGGACGACGGCGTCGCGGTGCGGGCCGTCGTAGTCGATCGCCGACGCCCACGCGGACCACCAGGACAGCGTGCGCTCCAGCGCGCGGTCGACGTCGAGGCGCTTCGGCGCCCGCTGGTGCGAGGGGAACCACGCCATCGAGAGGTCGACGACCGCGTCCGCGTCGACGTCGAACTCCGCCGCGTGGGCGTGGTCGACGGCCTTCAACCGCACTCCGCGCACCACGACCGCGTCGGGCCCGGCGACGGCGACGAGCAGCGGATCCTCGTCCGTCCCCTCCTGCCGCACCCACGGCATGGTGCGGGCGTAGTCGAAGCGGATGCGCAGCTCCTGCCGCATCCGGACGGTCCCCGAGACTCCGCGCACCCGGCGCACCAGCTCGGCGCGCTCGTCGCGCAGCGGCATCACGTCGACCACCTCGACGACGCCGGTGGTCGACGTCCACCGGGTGACCAGCGCGAGCGTGTCGCCGAGGTAGTGGCGCTCGCTCGTCGCCTCCCCGTCCACCGGCCGGAGCGACCAGCGCCCCTGGTCGTCGCCGCCGAGGAGGGCGCCGAAGACGGAGGCGGAGTCGAAGCGCGGCAGGCACAGCCAGTCGATCCCCCCGTCGCGGGAGACGAGAGCGGCCGTGCGGCAGTCGGAGAGGACGGCGTAGTCCTCGATCGGGGAGACCATGCGGCGATCCTCTCAGGTGCGGCTGTGGCCTCCCAGTCAAGGCGGAGCGGGGCTCTTCAGCGCCGCCGTAGGGTGAGCCGCATGGCACAGACCGTCTCGACCCTGCTCATCCTCGGAGCGACGGGGGACCTGTCCTCGCGGCTCCTCCTCCCCGCCGTCGGCCAGCTGCTGACCCGCGAGACCGACCGGCGGGTCCACCTCGTCGGCGCGGGACGCGAGGACTGGACCCAGGAGCACTGGCACGAGGTGCTGACCGCCTCCTTCGCCACCGTCGAGGCGCAGGGCGAGGGCGTGGACGCGCTCACCTCCGGCACGCGCTACCAGCAGGTCGACGTCACCGATCCGGAGGCGCTCGCCGCACTGCTCGCGAGCTGCGCCGGTCCGGTGGCGGTCTACTTCGCCCTCCCGCCGGCGATCGCGGCGAAGGCCTGCGAGGCGCTCGCCGCCCACGACCTGCCGGAGGGCACCGTGCTGGCGCTGGAGAAGCCGTTCGGGACCGACGAGGCGAGCGCGCACGCCCTCAACCAGCGCCTCGCCGCGCTGGTCCCCGAGGACCGCATCCACCGCGTCGACCACTTCCTCGGCCGCGCGACCGTGATGAACGTGCTCGGCCTGCGCTTCGCGAACCGGATCCTCGAGCCGCTGTGGTCGGCCGAGCACATCGAGAGCGTCGAGATCGTCTACGACGAGCAGCTGGCCCTCGAGGGGCGGGCGAGCTACTACGACGGCGCGGGCGCGCTGACCGACATGATCCAGAGCCACCTGCTGCAGGTCCTCGCGGTGATCGCGATGGAGCCGCCGTCCTCGCTCGACGCGGCCGACCTCCGGGACGCGAAGTCGATCGTCCTGCGCGCCACCCGCCTGCACGGCGACGACCCCGCCGAGAGCTCGCGCCGCGCCCGCTACACGGCGGGGACGATCGACGGACGCGAGCTGCCCGCCTACGCGGACGAGAAAGGCGTGGACGCCGCTCGCCGGACCGAGACGCTGGCCGAGCTGGTCGTCGAGATCGACACCTGGCGCTGGGCCGGCGTGCCGTTCACCCTCCGCTCCGGCAAGGCGCTCGGGGAGCGGCGACGCGAAGTGGTCATCCGCTTCAAGCCGGTGCCGCACCTGCCCCGCGGCTTCGTGGGCACCGAGGCGCCGTCCGTGCTGCGGCTGTTCCTCGCGCCCGACCAGATGTCGCTCGAGCTGAACATCAACGGCCCCGGCGACCCGTACACGCTCGAGCGCGCCTCGCTGGAGGCGACCTTCGGCGCGGGCGAGCTGCTGGCGTACGGCGAGGTCATCTCGGGGATCCTCGACGACGACCCGTCGCTCTCGGTCCGCGGGGACGCCGCCGAGGAGTGCTGGCGCATCGTGCAGCCCGCGATCGACGCCTGGCACGCGGACCGGGTGCCGCTCGACGAGTACCCGGCGGGCAGCGAGGGACCCGGGAGCTGGCAGACGCTCTGACGGGCGGCCGGGGGAGGGGCGGCCGCGGGGGATCTCGAGACGGCGGCCGCGCCGCCTCCTCGATCAGCGGGAAGGGCGACGTCGCTCGTCGGGTCGGCCGGAGGGCGAGCCCGCCGGCCGACCGCTCGGGTCAGGAGCGGGTCGCGACGGGGGTGTCGACGGCGACGTCGGCGGGGGCCGGCTCCGCCCAGACGGCGATCGGCTTCGGCTCCCAGGTGAGGGCGGCCGGCTCCACCGGGGGAGTGGAGGCGCGCATCACGGGGATCGCCTCGGTGACCGGGGACGACGTCCGCTCGGCGCCGGCGCGGAGCTGCTCCTCCTGGATGGCGGCGGAGAGCTCGTGGGCGAGGGAGCGCGCGAGCATCCCGTGGAAGATCGGGTCGCGGTCGTCGTGGCTGCGGCGCGTGACGACCCAGGCGCCCTCGGATCCGACGAAGGCCGCGAGCCGCTCGTGGACGACGGCGAAGAGCTCGTCCTGCGTGAGGACGGGGGCCGCCTCGACGACCTCGGGGGCCGCCTTGCGACGCCTCAGACGAAACCTCATGACGAACCCCGTTTCCCGTGCCGGCAGCGACTGGGAACAGTGTCGCCGCCACCGGGTCGGGAGACCGGCTGACACGCCGCCCCGCGGGGAGGCGGCGCGTCAGGAGGGCCTAGCGGTCGCGCTTCTTGCCGCGTTCCTCCTTGACGATCTCCTTCGAGTCGTAGGACACGGAGCCCAGAGCGACGGTGACCGAGATGGCCCAGCTGACCCACTGGAGGGCCAGGCGCCAGTCGCGCGGGCCCTTGCGCGTGGTCTGCAGGATCGACCAGCCGCCGACGATCGCGCTGATGACGCTGGAGTTGAGGATGAACTTGCGCATGAGTGTGCCTCCCGTGTTCACCCCGACGCTAGCGGGTGCGAAAGCTCTCAGAGGAACGCTTGACAGCACCGAGGGGTTGTCCCGCTACGGTGGACCGCCGCCGGGACCCGAATCCTCGAGCCGGGGCACGCCGAGGAGAACGGGAACGACATGCGCACGGCTGTGATCGGGGCGGTGCTGCTCGTCGTCGGGGCGGTGGCCGTCGTCACGGGGGTCCTCCCGATGGACGCGCTGGGCGAGCTGGTCGAGCGGACGGCGCCGATCCTCGGCTTCGTGGTCGCGGTGACCGTGGTCGCCGAGCTGGCCTCCGAGGCCGGCGTCTTCACCGTGGTCGCCGAGCGCTCCGCCGAGTGGGGCCGCGGGCGGACCGCGGTGCTCTGGCTGCTGGTGGTGGCGATGGCCGTCGTCAGCACGGTGTTCCTCTCGCTCGACACGACCGCCGTGCTCCTGACGCCGGTCGTGGTCCTGCTCGCGGCGCACGTGCGCGTCCCGCCCCTGCCGTTCGCGATGGCCACGGTCTGGCTGGCGAACTGCGCCTCCCTCCTCCTCCCCGTCTCGAACCTCACCAACCTGCTCGCGCAGCGGCGCCTGGGGGTCGAGGGCCCCTTCGCCTTCGCCGCGCTGACCGCGGTGCCCGCGCTCGTCGCGGCCGTCGTGCCCGTGCTGATCCTCGCGATCCGCTACCGGCGCGAGCTGGCCGGGCGCTACACCCCGGGGGAGCGGACGCCGGTGGAGGACCGGGTGCTGCTCGTCGGCGCGGGGATCGTCGTGGCGCTGCTCCTGCCGGCGCTCGTCTCGGGCCTCGAGGTGTGGATCCCGGCGACGGTCGCCGCGGTCGCGCTGATCGTCCTCTTCGCGGTGCGCCGTCCCGCGGCGCTCACGCCCGCCCTCCTGCCGTGGCAGCTCGTCGTGTTCGCGTCGGGCCTCTTCGTGGCGATGGAGGCGGCGCACCAGCTCGGGCTGGGCGCGGCGCTCGCCGTGGTCGCGGGGGAGGGGAGCGGGACGCTCGACCTGCTGCGCCTCGCCGGCTCCGGCGCGGTCGCCTCCAACCTGGTCGACAACCTGCCCGCCTACCTCGCCCTCGAGCCCGTCGCGGCGGATCCTCTCCGCCTGGTCGCCCTGCTGATCGGCGTGAACGCCGGACCGCTGATCACCCCGTGGGCCTCGCTCGCCACCCTGCTCTGGCACCAGAGGCTGACCGCGCTGGGCGTGCACGTCTCGTGGCGCCAGTACGCGCTCCTCGGGCTCGTCGCGGTCGTCCCGACGGTGGGCGGAGCGACGCTCGCCCTCGCCCTCGTGCAGGGCTGACCCCCCCCCGTCCCCCGTGCGGGGCCGGCTGCTAGCCTCGACGGGCACGACGACGGCTCGACCGACGAAAAGGGACCACCATTCCTCCGCACTCCGCCTCCGCCTCCTCCGCCGCTGACAGGACCGACGCCGGGACCTCGGGAGGGACAGAGCGCAACGCGTTCGTGGTCGTCTCGAACCGCCTCCCGGTGGACCGCGTCGTGGCCGAGGACGGCACCGCGTCCTGGAAGACCTCACCCGGCGGGCTGGTCACCGCGCTCGAGCCCGTGATGCGCGCGAACGAGGGCGCCTGGGTCGGCTGGCCCGGCGTGGCCGACGAGGAGGTCGCCCCGTTCGTCGACAACGGCGTGCAGATCGTCCCCGTCGCCCTCAGCGCGCAGGAGCTCGAGGACTACTACGAGGGCTTCTCGAACGACACGCTGTGGCCGCTCTACCACGACGTGATCGCGCCCCCGACCTACCACCGCGACTGGTGGGACGCCTACGTGCGGGTCAACCAGCGCTTCGCCGAGGCGGCCGCGGCCGTGACGGAGGAGGACGGCGTGGTCTGGGTGCAGGACTACCAGCTCCAGCTCGTGCCCAAGATGCTGCGGGAGCTCCGCCCCGACGTCACGATCGGCTTCTTCAACCACATCCCGTTCCCGCCCTACGGGATCTTCGCGCAGCTCCCGTGGCGCCGGCAGATCGTCGAGGGCCTGCTCGGCGCCGACGTGATCGGGTTCCAGCGCCAGGGCGACGCGGGCAGCTTCCTCCGCGCGGTCCGGCGCCTGCTCGGCTACGACACCCGCAGCACGGTCGTCGAGGTCCCGGTCGAGGAGGAGGCCGTCGGCGGCACCCGCCGCGTCAACCGCTCGCGGCGCGGGGCGAGCGTGCGCCCGGTCGTCGCCCGGCACTTCCCGATCTCGATCGACTCCGCGTCGTTCGAGGCGATGGCGCGCACCCCCGAGATCCAGGCCCGCGCCGCCGAGATCCGCGCCGAGCTGGGCAACCCCGCGACGATCATGCTCGGCGTCGACCGGCTCGACTACACCAAGGGGATCGGCCACCGCCTGAAGGCCTTCGGCGAGCTCCTGGCGGACGGCCGCCTCACCTCCGAGGACGCAGTGCTGGTGCAGGTCGCGAGCCCGAGCCGCGAGCGCGTGGACACCTACCGGCAGCTGCGCGACGACATCGAGCTGCAGGTCGGCCGGATCAACGGCGACTACAGCACGCTCGGGCACCCGGCGATCAGCTACCTCCATCACGGCTACCCGCGCGAGGAGATGGTGGCGCTCTACCTCGCCGCCGACGTCATGCTCGTGACGGCCCTGCGCGACGGGATGAACCTCGTCGCGAAGGAGTACGTCGCGTCCCGCTTCGACAACGACGGCGTGCTCGTGCTGAGCGAGTTCGCCGGAGCGGCCGACGAGCTCAAGCAGGCCGTGCAGGTGAACCCGCACGACATCTCGGGGCTGAAGGACGCGATGGAGGCCTCGGCGCGGATGCCGCGCGTCGAGCGCACCCGGCGCATGCGCGCGCTCCGTCGCCGCGTGCTCGAGAACGACGTGGCGCGCTGGTCCGAGTCGTTCCTCTCCGCTCTCGCGGAGCACGCGGCCGGCCAGCAGCTCGACGTGCGGCCCGCCGCCCGCGGGCAGGAGGCGCCGCACGGCCAGGAGGCCGAGCACCGCGACGACGCGGCCCACGGACAGGCGGCCGAGCTCGAGCGGGAGGCCGCCGACGACCGCGAGCTCGACGGCGGCGCGCGATGAGCGAAGGAGTGCCTGAGCGGCTCGCGGCGGCGCTGCGGGAGCTCGCCGCGACCGAACGGCTCCTGGTGGCCCTCGACTTCGACGGCACCCTCGCGCCCGAGGTCGACGACCCCGCCCGCGCGCGGGCGCTCCCCGAGGCGCGCGAGGCCGTGCTGCGGCTCCTCGCCCTCCCCGGCACCCGGGTCGCGCTGGTCTCCGGCCGGGCGCTCGGGAGCCTGGAGGAGGTCTCGCAGCTGCCGGACGAGGCGCTGCTGGTCGGCTCCCACGGCATCGAGATCCGCCTCGACCCCGAGGAGGACGCGGTCCGGCTCGACGACGACGAGCTCGAGAAGGTGGGAGTGCTCGAGGACGTCCTGAAGGGCATCGCCCGCGGGATCGACAACGTCTGGATCGAGGACAAGCCGGCCGGCTTCGCCCTGCACACCCGCCTCGCGACCGAGCGCCACAGCCGCGTCGCCCACGTCGTCGCCCTCTCCGAGGCGCGCGCCGAGGTGCAGGGGGTCACCGTCCGCGAGGGGAAGAACGTCCTGGAGTTCTCGGTCCGCTCGACCACCAAGGGCGAGGCCGTGCAGCACCTCCGCCGCTACACCGGCGCGACCGCCGTCCTCTACGCGGGCGACGACGTGACGGACGAGGACGCCTTCGCGGTCCTCGGCTCCGGCGACGTCGGCATCAAGAGCGGCGAGGGCACCACCGCGGCCTCCTACCGGGTCCGCGGTCCCGAGCAGGTCGCGCACGCACTCCGGCTGCTGGCCGACCTGCGCGCGGAGTAGCAGCCCCCTTCCGGCGGTCAGCGCCGGCGGGTCCCGGATCGCCGACTCGCCGAGGACGGCCGTCCGCCGACGCGGGGAGCGGCCGTTCGCGACGAGTCGGAGATCCGCGGGGACGTCCGCATCCGGTGCCGCTGCCGGAGGCCGGGGCAGGAACGGGTGCGCGGGCCGGTCCGGGTCCGCCCGGCGAGCAGGGGCACTGCGCGCGAGGCGGTAGCCTCATCGCATGCCGGAAATCGATTGGAAGCCCCGCTCGCGCACCGTCACGGACGGCATCGAGGCCACGACGTCGCGCGGGATGCTGCGGGCGGTCGGGATGGGCGATGACGACTGGGAGAAGCCCCAGATCGGCATCGCGTCCTCGTGGAACGAGATCACCCCCTGCAACCTCTCGCTCGAGCGCCTCGCGCGCTCCGCGAAGGAGGGCGTGCACTCCGGCGGCGGCTACCCGCTCCAGTTCGGCACCATCTCCGTCTCGGACGGCATCTCGATGGGCCACGAGGGCATGCACTTCTCGCTCGTCTCCCGCGAGGTCATCGCCGACTCCGTCGAGACCGTGATGATGGCCGAGCGCCTGGACGGCACCGTCATGCTGGCCGGCTGCGACAAGTCGCTGCCCGGCATGCTGATGGCCGCGGCCCGCCTCGACCTCGCCGCCGTGTTCGTCTACGCCGGCTCGATCGCCCCGGGCTGGGTCAAGCTCTCGGACGGCACCGAGAAGGACATCACGATCATCGACTCCTTCGAAGCCGTCGGCGGCGTCAAGGCCGGGATCATGTCCGAGGAGGACGCCAAGCGCATCGAGTGCGCCTTCGCCCCGGGCGAGGGATCCTGCGGCGGCATGTACACCGCCAACACCATGGCCAGCGTGGCCGAGGCGCTCGGCATGAGCCTGCCAGGCTCCGCCTCGCCCGCCGCCGCCGACCGCCGCCGCGACTACTTCGCCCGCAAGTCCGGCGAGGCCGTCGTCGAGCTGCTGCGCAACGGCACCACGGCCCGCGACATCCTCACCAAGGAGGCGTTCGAGAACGCGATCGCGGTGGCGATGGCCTTCGGCGGGTCGACCAACGTCATCCTGCACCTGCTCGCGATCGCCAACGAGGCCGAGGTCGACCTCACGATCGACGACTTCAACCGCATCGGCGACACGATCCCGCACATCGGCGACCTCAAGCCCTTCGGCAAGTACGTCATGAACGACGTCGACCGCCACGGCGGCGTCCCGGCCGTGATGAAGGCGCTCCTGGACGCCGGGCTGCTCCACGGCGACTGCCTGACGGTCACCGGGAGGACGGTCGCCGAGAACCTCGCCGCGATGGACATCGCACCGCTGGACGGCGAGGTCATCCGCACCCTCGACAACCCGATCCACGCGACCGGCGGGCTCACCATCCTCAAGGGCTCGCTCGCCCCCGAGGGCGCGGTCGTCAAGACCGCCGGCTTCGACGCCTCCGTCTTCGAGGGTCCGGCCCGCGTGTTCGAGCGCGAGCGCGCCGCGATGGACGCTCTGACCGAGGGCCGGATCGAGAAGGGCGACGTGGTGGTCATCCGCTACGAGGGCCCCAAGGGCGGTCCCGGCATGCGCGAGATGCTCGCCATCACCGCCGCCATCAAGGGGGCCGGGCTCGGAAAAGATGTACTACTGTTGACGGACGGACGATTCTCAGGCGGCACAACCGGCCTGTGTATCGGCCACATAGCTCCCGAATCGGTGGACGCAGGTCCCATCGCATTCGTTCGCGACGGAGACCCGATTCGGGTCGACATCGCCGCTCGCTCGATCGACCTACTCGTCGACGAGTCCGAGCTCGCCGCCCGCCGAGAAGGCTGGGCCCCTCTCCCTCCGCGCTACACCCGCGGTGTCCTCGCCAAGTACGCCAAGCTCGTCCGCTCGGCAGCCGAGGGCGCCGTCACCGGGTGACCCGGCCCGCTCCGGCCGGCCGCGCACTCGCGTTCCCGGGCACTCGCCTCCGGCTCTGCCCGCCGCCGCACCACCTCCTGAAGGAATCGACACCCGCATGACTCCGGATCCGTCCGCCGTGCAGCCCGCACCGACGCCCCAGCCACCCCGACCCGCCTCCGCTCCCGGGGCCGCCCCCGCGGCCGAGGTCCTCACCGGAGCGCAGGCGGTCGTCCGCTCGCTCGAGATGCTCGGGATCGAGGACGTCTTCGGCCTGCCCGGCGGCGCGATCCTCCCGGTCTACGACCCGCTGATGGACTCCTCGAAGATCCGGCACATCCTGGTCCGCCACGAGCAGGGCGCCGGCCACGCCGCCGAGGGCTACGCCTCGGCGACCGGCAGGCTCGGCGTCTGCATCGCGACCTCGGGCCCCGGAGCGACCAACCTGGTCACCGCGATCGCGGACGCCTACATGGACTCGGTTCCGATGCTCGCGATCACCGGCCAGGTGTTCTCGACGCTCATGGGGACCGACGCGTTCCAGGAGGCGGACATCGTCGGCATCACGATGCCGATCACGAAGCACTCCATCCTCGTGACGCGTCCCGAGGACATCCCCTCGGCCCTCGCCTCCGCCGCGCTGATCGCCACCACCGGCCGCCCCGGCCCCGTGCTGGTCGACATCACGAAGGACGCGCAGCAGGACCAGGCGCCGTTCCTCTGGCCGCCGAAGATCGACCTGCCCGGCTACCGTCCGGTCACGAAGGCCCACGGCAAGCAGATCCAGGCCGCGGCCCAGCTGCTGGTCGAGTCGCGGAAGCCGGTGCTCTACGTGGGCGGCGGCATCATCCGCGCCCGCGCGGCCGCCGAGCTGAAGGCGTTCGCCGAGGCCTGCGGCGCTCCCGTGGTGACCACGCTGATGGCGCGCGGAGCGTTCCCGGACTCGCACGAGCAGCACCTGGGCATGCCCGGCATGCACGGCACCGTCCCCGCGGTGCTCGCGCTGCAGGAGGCGGACCTGATCCTCGCGCTGGGCTCGCGCTTCGACGACCGCGTGACCGGCAAGGCGGCGCTCTTCGCGCCCCACGCCAAGGTCGTGCACGTCGACATCGATCCGGCCGAGATCTCCAAGATCCGCACCGCCGACGTGCCGATCGTGGGCGACCTGAAGGACGTCCTCCCGGACCTCACCGACGCGTTCGCCAAGGCCTCCGCCGACGGCCGCGCCGACACCTCCGAGTGGTGGAGCTACCTCAAGGGCCTGCAGACGGAGTTCCCGCTCGGCTACACCGAGCCGAACGACGGCCTGCTCTCGCCGCAGTACGTCATCAAGCGCATCGGCGAGATCACCGGCCCCGAGGGCGTCTTCGCCTCCGGCGTCGGCCAGCACCAGATGTGGGCGGCGCAGTTCATCAAGTACGAGCGCCCCAACTCGTGGCTGAACTCCGGCGGCGCCGGCACCATGGGCTACTCCGTGCCCGCGGCGATGGGCGCCAAGGTCGGCGAGCCCGAGCGCACCGTGTGGGCGATCGACGGCGACGGCTGCTTCCAGATGACCAATCAGGAGCTCGCCACCTGCACGATCAACGACATCCCGATCAAGGTCGCGGTGATCAATAACTCCTCGCTCGGCATGGTGCGCCAGTGGCAGACCCTGTTCTACGAGGGCCGCTACTCCAACACCGACCTCAACACGGGTCACGACACCGTCCGGGTGCCCGACTTCGTGAAGCTCGCCGACGCCTACGGCGCGCTCGGCATCCGCGTCACGAAGCCGGAGGAGATCGACGACGCCATCCGCCTCGCCATCGCCACCAACGACCGGCCCGTGGTCATCGACTTCGTCGTCAGCCGCGACTCCATGGTCTGGCCGATGGTCCCGCAGGGCGTCTCCAACAGCTACGTCCAGTACGCCCGAGACCACAGCCCGACCTGGGACGACGAGGAGTAGACCCGCATGACGCACCACGTTCTCTCCCTGCTCGTCGAGGACAAGCCGGGACTGCTCACCCGTGTCGCCGGGCTGTTCGCCCGCCGCGGCTTCAACATCGAGTCGCTGGCGGTCGGTCCGACCGAGCTGGCCGGGCTCTCGCGCATCACGGTCGCCGTGGACGTCGAGGACCTGCCGCTCGAGCAGGTCACGAAGCAGCTCAACAAGCTCGTCAACGTGATCAAGATCGTCGAGCTCGACACCGACCAGTCGGTCCAGCGCGAGCACCTGCTCGTCAAGGTCCGCGTCGACAACGTCACGCGCTCGCAGGTGCTCGAGGCCGTCACGCTCTTCCGCGCCCGCGTGGTCGACGTCGCGACGGACGCCCTGGTGATCGAGGTCACCGGCGACACCGGCAAGACCAACGCGTTCCTGCGGGTGATCGAGCCCTACGGCATCAAGGAGATCGCGCAGTCGGGCCTGCTCGCCATCGGGCGCGGCTCCAAGTCGATCACCGAGCGCGTCTTCAAGAACTGACCGCGAACTCTCCACTACAGAAAAGGACTCACCACGTGACCGAGCTCATCTACGACGCCGACGCCGACCTCTCCATCATCCAGTCCAAGAAGGTCGCGATCGTCGGCTACGGCTCGCAGGGCCACGCGCACGCGCAGAACCTCCGCGACTCCGGCGTCCAGGTCGTCATCGCGCTGAAGGAGGGGTCGAAGTCGACCGCCAAGGCCGAGGACGACGGCTTCGAGGTCAAGAGCGTCGCCGACGCCGCGGCCTGGGCCGACCTGATCATGATCCTCGCGCCGGACCAGCACCAGCGCGCGATCTACAGCGAGCAGATCGCCTCCGCGCTGACCGAGGGCAAGACCCTCGCCTTCGCGCACGGCTTCAACATCCGCTTCGGCTACATCGAGGCGCCCGCGGGCGTCGACGTCATCCTCATCGCGCCGAAGGCCCCCGGCCACACCGTGCGCCGCGAGTTCGTCGCCGGCCGCGGCATCCCGGACATCATCGCCGTCGAGAACGACGCGACCGGCACCGCCTGGGAGACCGCGAAGTCCTACGCGAAGGCCATCGGCGGCACCCGCGCCGGCGTCATCAAGACCACCTTCACCGAGGAGACCGAGACCGACCTGTTCGGCGAGCAGGCCGTGCTCTGCGGCGGCACCTCGCAGCTCGTCCAGTACGGCTTCGAGACCCTCGTCGAGGCCGGCTACCAGCCCGAGATCGCCTACTTCGAGGTGCTGCACGAGCTCAAGCTCATCGTCGACCTCATGTGGGAGGGCGGCATCGCCAAGCAGCGCTGGAGCGTCTCCGACACCGCCGAGTACGGCGACTACGTCTCCGGTCCGCGCGTCATCGACCCGCGCGTGAAGGAGAACATGAAGGCCGTCCTCGGTGACATCCAGAGCGGCGCCTTCGCGAAGCGCTTCATCGGCGACCAGGACGCGGGCGGACCCGAGTTCCAGGAGCTGCGCGCCAAGGGCGAGAAGCACCCGATCGAGGAGACCGGCCGCGAGCTGCGCAAGCTCTTCGCCTGGAAGCAGACCGACGAGGACTACACCGACGGCAGCGTCGCGCGCTAGTCGCACCGCGTCGACCGGGGGAGCCCCGGTCCGACGAGGGACCCGTCCACCGGGATCCCCTCGCCGGGCCGGGGCTCCTCCGCGTCCGGGGCGCGACTACCGCTCGAGCTCGCGGACGAGACGGCGGAGACCGCCCTTCGGCGGGACGAGGACGGGGTCCGGCCACCGGGGCGAGAGGTGGTCGCCGAGCGTCACCCGGCGCAGCTTGCGGCCGACGAGGGGGAGGACCCAGTCGGCCGCCCAGCGGCGCTGCTCGCGCAGCCGTGCGCGGAGGCGGAGCGGCTCCGGTGCGTCCCACGGCCCGGTCGAGATCGTGTGCGGCACGCCGAGCGCGTCGAGCACGCGGCCGGCCAGGACGCGGTGGCCGCGCTTGGAGAGGTGCATCCGGTCGGGCGACCAGAGCACGGGGGAGTGGAACTCCCGCATCGCCCAGTAGTCGACGAGGATCGCGCCCCGCTCGCGGGCGATCCGGCGGACGGCGCTGTTGTAGAGGTGGTTGCGGCGCAGGAACATCCGCGGGGCGGGCAGTCCCGGGATGTCGACGCCGGTGAAGAGCACGAGGGAGGCGCCGGTGGTCGCGAGCGCGTCGACGAGCGCCTCGTAGCGGGTGATCAGATCGACGGTGTCGGTGCCGAGGTCGAGGATGTCGTTGCCGCCGGCGTACAGCGTGATCAGGGTGGGGCGGAGCGCGAGGGCGGGCGCGAGCTGGTCCTCGGTGATCTGGGCGAGGCGCTTCGAGCGGACGGCGAGGTTCGCGTACTCCCAGCCCGGCTCGGCCTTCGCCAGGCGCTCGGCGACGCGGTCGGCCCAGCCGCGCACCCCGTTCGGCAGGCGCGGGTGCGGGTCGCCGACCCCCTCCGTGAAGGAGTCGCCGAGGGCGACGAAGCGGCGGCGGCGGTCGTCCATCCGCTCAGTCTCGCCCCCGGGGGAGGACGCGGGGTGTCCGCCGGGTGTCGGGGAGGCGGCGGCGGGCTCCGAGCCTCCTGCGAGGTGCGCGCGGCTAGGGTGTTGCGGTGATCGATGGTGGACCGGGCCGCTCCCCGGAGGACGACGACGCGGCGACCCCGCCGGTGGACCGCGGGCCGGACGCCGGCCCGGAGGACGACGCCGACGACGAGGCCCTGGAGTGGGCGGGTGAGGGCGCGGACCCGACGCTCGCCGCGGGGACCGCGCGCGTGCGCCGGACGCCCCGCACGGACGCGGGGGCGGACCCGGCGGACGACGGCTCGGACGACGACGACCCCGAGGTCGAGGACCCCGCCGACGAGGCCGCATCCTCGTCCGCTCTGCTGATCGCCGCGGGCATCGCGGCCGGCCTCTACCTCCTGTACGCCATCGCCTGGGCGATCACGGCGACGCGGCAGTCCCCGGTCGCCGCGGCCGGCTTCGCGGGCGATGCGCTCGGCGGCGCCCTCTACTCGCTCGGGCTCTGGCTGGCGGTCCTGGCGCCGCCGGTGTGGTTCGCCGTGGTGCTCCTCGCCACCCGCGACTCCCGGGTGCGCACCCGCGTGCTCTGGCTGGTCGCCGGACTCGTCCTCCTCGCTCCGCTGCCGTTCCTCAAGGGGGCCTGATGACCGACTCGACCCGGGCCACCCTCGGCGGGACCGGCCGGCGCGACCGGCCCGGCCGGCGCCTGGCCGCCTCCGTCCTCGTCGCCGTGGTGTTCGCGCTCTTCTTCGCCTGGGACGTCTGGGAGGCGGTCGGCAACCTGATCGGCCTGCGCAGCTACGCGGCCTCCCTCGGCACCGACCTGAATCCGACGGGCTGGGCGGTGCTCCTGCTCGGCCTGGTGCTGCCGGTCGCCTGCTTCGTCGCCGCCGTCCTGCTCGGGCGCCGCCGGGGACTCCCGGCGCGCGTCGGACTGCTCGCGGCGGCCCTCTGCCTCTCGGCGGCGCTCTCGCTCGACGTGCAGCTCGTCCTCGGCGTCGAGAGCCTGGTCTCGCTGAGCTGACCGGCGGCGTCACACGGCGCGGGGCGCGCGCACCCCTCCGCTACAGTGACGGGGGGCTGCCGACGCCCCCGCCTCGGTGCCCGCTCCGTCCCCTCTCCGAAGGAAGCGCCTCTCGTGACAAAGCCGGTCGTCCTGATCGCCGAAGAACTCTCGCCCGCCACCGTGGACGCGCTCGGTCCCGACTTCGAGATCCGCTCCGTGGACGGCACCGACCGCCCGGCGCTGCTCGAGGCCCTCGCCACGGCGCACGCGATCCTCGTGCGCTCCGCGACGCAGGTCGACGCGGAGGCGATCGCCGCGGCCCCCTCGCTCCAGGTGATCGCCCGCGCCGGTGTGGGCCTGGACAACGTCGACATCACCGCCGCGACCGCCGCGGGCGTCATGGTCGTGAACGCGCCGACCTCGAACATCATCTCGGCCGCCGAGCTCACCGTCGGCCACATCCTGAGCCTCGCCCGCCACATCCCCGCCGCGCACAGCGCGCTCGCGCAGGGCCTCTGGAAGCGCTCGAAGTACACGGGCGTCGAGCTCTACGAGAAGACCGTCGGCATCATCGGCCTCGGCCGCATCGGCGCGCTGATCACCGCGCGCCTGCAGGCCTTCGGTGTGAACGTCGTCGCCTACGACCCCTACGTGACCAGCGCCCGCGCGCAGCAGCTCGGCGTCACGCTCCTCTCCCTGGAGGAGCTGCTGGCCGAGAGCGACTTCATCACGATCCACATGCCGAGGACCCCCGAGACGACGGGCATGATCTCGGACGATCAGCTGGCGCTGATGAAGCCGTCGGCGTTCATCGTGAACGTGGCCCGCGGCGGCCTCATCGACGAGGACGCGCTGCACCGCGCGCTCGTCGCGAAGACCATCGCGGGCGCCGGACTCGACGTGTTCGTGAAGGAGCCGCCGACCGGATCGCCGCTGCTCGCCCTCGAGAACGTGGTCGTCACTCCGCACCTCGGGGCCTCGACCGACGAGGCGCAGGAGAAGGCCGGCGTCTCGGTCGCCCGCTCGGTGCGCCTCGCGCTCTCGGGCGAGCTCGTGCCGGACGCCGTGAACGTCGCCGGCGGCGTGATCGACGAGTACGTGCGCCCCGGCATCCCGCTGGTCGAGAAGCTCGGCCAGGTCTTCTCGGGCCTCGCGGATTCGCCGGTCACCTCCATCGACGTCGAGGTGCGCGGCGAGCTCGCCGGCTACGACGTGAAGGTCCTCAAGCTGGCGGCTCTCAAGGGCGTGTTCACCAACGTGGTCTCGGAGACGGTGTCCTACGTCAACGCGCCGGTGCTCGCGGAGCAGCGCGGCATCGAGGTGCGCCTGATCACGGAGCCGGTCTCGGACGAGTACCGTAACGTGATCACGCTGCGCGGCGCGCTCTCGGACGGCTCGCAGATCTCGGTCTCGGGCACGCTGACCGGCACCAAGCAGGTCGAGAAGATCGTGGCTATCAACGGCTACGACGTCGAGGTCCCCCTCGCGAAGCACCTCGTCGTCATGAGCTACGTCGACCGCCCCGGGATCGTCGCGGTCTACGGCCGTGAGTTCGGCGACGCCGCGGTCAACATCGCGGGCATGCAGATCGCGCGCACCGAGGCGGGCGGCAAGGCGCTCTCGGTGATCACCATCGACTCCCCCGCCCCCGACGGCCTGCTCGAGAAGGTCCGCGTCGCGATCGACGCCGACCTCATGCAGGAGATCGACATCACCGAGCAGTGAGCACGCGGCGGTTCGCTCAGGTCGACGTCTTCGGCGCCGCGCCGTTCCGGGGCAACCCGGTGGCGGTCGTCGTCGACGGCGACGGCGTGGGCGACGCCGCGATGGCGGAGTTCGCGCGCTGGACGAACCTCTCCGAGACGACCTTCCTCCTCCGCCCGAGCGACCCCGCGGCCGACTACCGGCTGCGGATCTTCACGCCGGGCGGGGAGCTGCCCTTCGCCGGGCACCCGACCCTCGGGAGCGCGCACGCCTGGCTCGCGGCCGGAGGGACGGCCCGCGCGGCGGGGGAGCTCGTGCAGGAGTGCGCCGCGGGTCTCGTCCGGCTGAGGGTGACGGAGGAGGGCATCGCCTTCGCCGCCCCGCCCCGCCGGCGGACCGGACCGGTCGACGAGGCGACGCTCGAGCGGGTGGCTGCGGCTCTGCGGATCCCGCGCGCGGAGATCCTCGACCACGAGTGGGTCGACAACGGTCCCGGCTGGCTGGCCGTGCGGCTCGCGTCGGCGGAGCAGGTCCTCGCGCTGCGGCCGGACCAGGCTCTCCTCGCCGGGCTCCCCGTCGGCGTCGTGGGCGAGCATCCGGCGGGAGGCGAGTGCGCGGTCGAGGTGCGGGCGTTCATCCCCGACGCCGGTGTGTCCGAGGACCCGGTGACGGGGAGCATCAACGCGGGGATCGCCCAGTGGCTGATCGGCAGCGGCGTGCTGCCCGAGCGCTACACGGCCGCTCAGGGGGCGGCGTTGGGCCGAGCCGGGCGCGTGCGCGTCGAGAGCACGGACGGCGCGATCTGGATCGGCGGCGCGACGGTGACCCTGATCGACGGGGTCGTCGAGCTGTAGCGGGTACGCCGGGGGCGGCGCGGCTCAGCTCCCGAGGAGGCGCTGGACGACCGCGAGGACGTCCTCGGCCTCGCCGCGCGACTGCGATCCCGTGGGGAGCAGGGCGGAGTTGTAGTAGAGCCCGTCGCTCATCAGGACGATCGCCCGGGCGACGAGCGGGTCGCCCACGGCGTCGGCGACCACCTCGTTCCAGCTGTCGTGGATCCGCGCGAGGCCCCCGCTGGCGCGCTCGTCGTGCCCCTGCGCGATGCGCGACACGGCGAGGATCGTGCGGTCGAAGGCCGAGTCGGCGGCGAAGGAGGTGCGCAGCAGGTAGGCGACCACGCCCTCGGGAGCGGCGAGGCTCTGCGCGACGTCCGCCTCCCGCCGCGCGTCGAGGCGCTGCAGGAGCCCGTCGACGAGGGCGTCCTTCGAGGGGAAGTGGTAGAGCAGCCCGCCCTTGGAGACTCCGGCCTCGCGGGCGACGGCGTCGAGGGTCGCGGCGCGCTCGCCCTGCTCGATGAGGAGCTGCTCGAACGCGTCGAGGACGCGGTCGCGGGCGGGGGCAGGAGGCACGGCGACCATCCTACGGCGGATCAGTGGCGACTGTACCGGCTGGACGGTATACTCTCTCCGTTCTCCTCTGAAAGGTCGTCCCCGTGTCCGCGCGCACCGCTCCCGTCTCCACCCACGACACCGCCGGCGCCGCCGACCGGGTCGGGCGACGCGCCTGGGTGGCGCTCGCGGTGCTGATGCTCCCGGTGCTGCTGGTCTCGGTCGACAACACGGTGCTGAACTTCGCGCTCCCCTCGATCGCCGAGGATCTGGGCCCCTCCGGCACCGAGCTCCTGTGGATCGTCGACGCCTACCCGCTGGTGCTCGCGGGCCTGCTGGTGGCGATGGGCAGCCTCGGCGACCGCGTCGGGCGGCGGCGCCTCCTGCTGGTCGGCGCGGTCGGCTTCGCCGCCGTCTCGGTCGTGGCCGCGTTCGCTCCCACCGCCGCGGCGCTCATCGGCGCCCGCGCGGCACTGGGCTTCTTCGGCGCGATGCTGATGCCCTCGACGCTCTCGCTCCTGCGCAGCGTCTTCCCCGACCGCGACCAGCGCCGCCTCGCGATCGCGATCTGGGCGACCGGCTTCGCCGTGGGCTCGGGCATCGGCCCGCTGGTCGGCGGCGTGCTGCTCGAGCACTTCCCCTGGGGGTCGGTGTTCCTGCTCGCGGTGCCCGTGCTGCTCCCGCTGGTCGTCCTGGTGCCGATCCTGGTGCCGGAGTCGCGCGACCCGCAGCCCGGCCCGGTCGACGTGGTCAGCATCCTGCTGTCGCTGGCGACCATGGCGCCGGTCGTCTACGCGGTGAAGTCCTTCGCCGAGCACGGGATCGACGCGGTCGGCATCGCGGCGCTCGTCGTGGGCGTCGTCTCGGGAGTTCTGTTCGTCCGCCGCCAGCAGCGCCGGGCCTCGCCGATGCTCGATCTCTCGCTCTTCCGCCGCGGCTCGTTCAGTGCGGCGATCGTGGTCAACCTCCTCAGCGTCACCGCGCTGGTCGGCGGGCTCTTCTTCCTCTCGCAGCACCTGCAGCTCGTGGTCGGGCTCTCGCCCCTGGAGGCGGGCCTCGTGCTCGTGCCGGGCCTCGCCGTGATGATCCTGGCCGGGCTCGGCGTGGTGCCGATCGCGCGCCGCGTCGCTCCGCGCCTCGTCGTCCCGGCCGGACTGCTGGTCTCGGCCGTCGGGTACATCCTGCTGGCCCTCGGCAGCGAGGCGCCCGGAGGAGCGTCCGCGCTCGCCGTCGCCGTCGCCTTCGCGTTCCTCGGCCTGGGCATCGGTGCGGCCGAGACGGTGTCGAACGAGCTGATCCTGGCCAACGCGCCCGCCGACAAGGCCGGTGCGGCCTCCGCCGTCTCCGAGACCGCCTACGAGCTCGGCGCGGTCCTCGGCACCGCGACGCTCGGCACGGTCCTCACCGCCGTGTACCGCGGGGGAGTCGTGCTGCCCGAGGGCCTCGACGCCGCGCAGGCGCAGCGGGCCGGGGAGACCCTCGGCGGCGCCGTCTCGGTCGCCGGCGAGCTGCCCGCCGACTCCGCCGCGAGCCTCGTCGCGTCGGCGAGCGCGGCGTTCGACTCGGGCGTCGGCTGGTCGGCCTGGCTCGGCGTCGTCCTCGTGCTGGCCGCCGCCGCGGTCGGCGCCTGGCGCCTCCGCCGGAGCTGACGCTCCTGCTCTCCTCCCGAGGGAGGCCGCCCGGGACGCGCAGCGACTCCCGGGCGGCCCTCGCCAGCCCGACGGGGGGCGCGTGCCCCGGACCGCGGCGCGGGCGGGCCGCGAGTACGCTGGGGGGACTCCGACCCCGTACGCCTGAGGACCGCCATGCCCCGCACCGTGAAGCTCGCCGTCATCCCCGGAGACGGGATCGGGCCCGAGGTGACCGCCGAGGCCGTCAAGGTCCTCGACGCCGTCACCGCCGACTCCGACCTGGTGCTCGAGACGACCACCTTCTCGCTCGGCGCCGCCCGCTACCTCGAGACCGGCGACGTCCTCACAGACGAGGACCTCGCGGCGATCGCGGGGCACGACGCGATCCTCCTGGGCGCCGTCGGCGGAGCACCGGGCGACCCGCGCCTCCGGGACGCGAACATCGAGCGCGGGCTGCTCCTGCGGCTGCGCTTCGAGCTCGACCACTACGTCAACCTGCGGCCCACCCGTCTCTACGCGGGCGTCCCCTCGCCGCTCGCGGCTCCCGGCGAGGTCGACTTCGTGGTCGTCCGCGAGGGCACGGAGGGCCCCTACGTCGGCACCGGCGGCTCGATCCGGCAGGGCACCCCGCACGAGGTCGCCAACGAGGTGTCGGTCAACACCGCCTACGGCGTCGAGCGCGTCGTCCGCCACGCGTTCGAGCTCGCCCGCGCGCGTCGCTCCCGGCTGACGCTCGTCCACAAGACGAACGTCCTCGTCTTCTCCGGCTCCCTCTGGAAGCGGATCGTCGACGAGGTGGGGGCCGCCTTCGAGGACGTGGCCGTCGACTACCTCCACGTGGACGCCGCCACGATCTTCCTCGTGACCGACCCTGCTAGGTTCGACGTCATCGTCACCGACAACCTCTTCGGCGACATCCTGACCGATCTGGCCGGCGCGATCAGCGGCGGCATCGGACTCGCGGCCTCGGGCAACATCAACCCCGACGGCGCGTTCCCCAGCATGTTCGAGCCGGTCCACGGATCCGCGCCGGACATCGCCGGACGGCAGCTCGCCGACCCGACCGCCGCGATCCTCTCGGCCGCGATGCTGCTGGACCACCTCGGCCGGAGCGACGAGGCCGCCCGCGTCACCGCGGCCGTGACCGCCGACATCGAGTCGCGCGACGGCACCCCGCGCTCCACGGCCGCGATCGGTGACTCCGTCGTCGCCCGCCTCCGCTGATCCCCCGCAGAAGGACACCACCACGATGAGCACCGACTCCGCCCCCGCCGACCTCGCCTTCGAGGTGACCGCCGCCCCCGCGCCCCGCTCCGCCGAGGAGCGCGCCCGGATCCTCGCGAACCCCGGCTTCGGCATGCACTTCACCGACCACATGGTCGGCCTCCGCTGGACCCGCACGGACGGCTGGCACAGCGCCCGCGTCGAGCCCTACGGCCCGCTCGCGCTCGACCCCGCCGCCGCCGTCCTGCACTACGCGCAGGAGATCTTCGAGGGGATGAAGGCCTACCGCCACGAGGACGGCTCCGTCTGGACCTTCCGCCCGGAGGCGAACGCGCGCCGCCTGCAGCGCTCGGCCCGCCGCCTCGCGCTGCCGGAGCTCCCGACGGACCTCTTCGTCGAGTCGCTGCGGCAGCTGATCGCGGTCGACGGCGACTGGGTCCCCTCGGAGCCGGAGACCAGCCTCTACCTGCGCCCGTTCATGTTCGCGCAGGAGGCGTTCCTCGGCGTGCGCGCGGCCGAGGACGTCGGCTACTACGTGATCGCCAGCCCCGCCGGTGCCTACTTCTCGGGCGGGGTCGCCCCCGTGTCGATCTGGCTCTCCACCTCCTACGCCCGGGCGGGCAAGGGCGGCACGGGAGCGGCGAAGACGGGCGGCAACTACGCCTCCTCCCTCCTCCCGCAGCAGGAGGCCTACAGCCACGGCTGCGCGCAGGTCCTCTTCCTCGACTCGCAGGAGTCGCAGTGGATCGAGGAGCTCGGCGGCATGAACGTGGTGCTGGTGAAGAAGGACGGCACGCTGGTCACCCCGGAATCGGACTCGATCCTCGAGGGCATCACGCGCGACAGCGTCCTGCAGCTCGCCGAGGACCGCGGCCACCGCGTCGAGCGGCGCCGCGTGAGCATCGACGAGTGGCGCGACGGAGTGGCCTCCGGCGACGTGGTCGAGGTGTTCGCCTGCGGGACCGCCGCCGTGATCACCCCGATCGCCGAGCTCAAGGGCGAGGGCTTCTCCGTCGGCCGCGAGGGCGCGCCCGCCGGGGAGCTCACGATGTCGCTCCGCGAGGAGCTGACCGGCATCCAGTACGGACGCCGCGAGGACACGCACGGATGGATGACGAGGCTGGACGCATGAAGATCGCACGATTCGCCACGCAGCGCGACGGGGACAACGGGGGAGCGATCCACTTCGGGATCGTGGACGAGGACGACCTGGTCGTGCTCGCCGGCGACCCGATGTTCGCCGGGTTCGACACCACGGGGGAGCGCATCCCGATCGCGGAGGCGAAGCTCCTCGCGCCGGTGATCCCGCGCTCCAAGGTCGTCGGCATCGGGAAGAACTACGCCGACCACGCGGCTGAGATGGGCGGTGACGCCCCGGCGGAGCCGCTGGTGTTCCTCAAGCCGAACACGTCGGTCATCGGCCCGGACGAGGCGATCGTCCTCCCCGAGGACAGCCAGCAGGTGGAGTTCGAGGGCGAGCTGGCGATCGTGATCGGCGCCGTGGCCCGCAACGTCCGCGCGGAGGACTACGAGGACGTGGTCTTCGGGTACACGATCGCCAACGACGTCACCGCACGCGACCTCCAGCGCTCCGACGGCCAGTGGGCGCGGGCGAAGGGCTACGACACCTTCTGCCCGCTCGGTCCGGTCATCGAGACCGAGTTCGTCTGGAACGAGAGCGCGATCGAGACCCGCGTCAACGGGCGCGTGCAGCAGTCGGGCAGCACCGGCGACATGATCCACGGGGTGCCCGAGCTCGTGGCCTACGTCTCGCGCATCTTCACGCTGCTCCCCGGGGACGTGATCCTCACCGGGACGCCCGCCGGCGTCGGGCCGATCGCGAACGGGGACGCCGTCGCGGTGGACGTCGAGGGCATCGGCACGCTGTTCAACCCGGTGGTCGTCCGGCGCTGAGCCCGGGCCCTCCTCCGCGGAGGGACGAGCGCCTCCGGCCCGCAAGGATCCTAGGATCCGGCGGGCCGGACGCGTCCGAGCGGGACGTCAGTCGGCGCTCGCCGGGTCGCTGCCGACCGCGCCCTCGGTCTCGTCCGGCAGGTCGGCGTCGCCGGAGACGGTGTCCCCTCCGCTGTCGCCGTCGGTCACGGCGTCCGTGACACCGCGGTCGATCGCGGTGCCCCCGGGAGCGGCCCCCGCGGCGGAGGCGTCGGCCGCGTCCTCGCCGGGCAGCACCGTCTGCGCGCCGCCGGTGTTCGGGGCGGCGTCGCCGCCGGATCCGGGAAGGTCCTCGTTCACGTTCTGGTCGGCCATGTCGGCTCCTCTCGTCGGGGCTCCAGCCCAGCACGCGACGGGCCCCTCCGCAGGACGTTGACAGCGCGGGGACGAGGGGGCGGAGGCGGGCCGCGAGGCCGGGCGACGCGCCTTCACCGTGCTCCCCGGCGCTGTCAAGCGGACTGCCTCCGGGGCCGTCTGGTCGTAGCGTCGAGCTATGAACTCCTCCCGCACCGACTCTGTCAGCCGCATCGCCCGGGAGGACTTCGGCTGGTCGTCGCTGCTCCCCGGTCAGCGCGAGGCGATCGAGTCGGCGGCCTCCGGGCGCGACACGCTGCTGGTGCTGGCGACGGGCGGCGGCAAGTCCGCGGTCTACCAGATCGCCGGAGCCGAGCGCGGCGGCGTCGTCCTGGTCGTCTCCCCGCTCGTCGCCCTGCAAGCCGACCAGCTCGCCGCGATCGAGGCGGCTCCGGCGGCCCCGCCCGCCGTCGCGATCAACTCCTCCCAGGGCGCCGCGGCCGTCGCCCGCGCCTGGGACCGGATCGACGAGGGCGGCCCGCTCTACGTGCTCCTGGCGCCCGAGCAGCTCGCCAAGCCCGAGAACGTGGCGCGTCTGGCGGCCGCGGGGGTGTCGCTCCTGGTCGTCGACGAGGCGCACTGCGTCTCCTCCTGGGGCCACGACTTCCGCCCCGACTACCTCCGCCTGGCCGATGTGCGCGGCGAGCTCGGTGATCCGCCGGTGCTGGCGATGACCGCCACCGCCTCCGGGCCGGTGCGCGACGAGATCATCGAGCGCCTCCGCATGACCGACCCCGAGATCCAGGTGCACGGCGTCGACCGTCCGGAGATCCGGCTGGTGGTGCACCGCCACGAGAGCGAGAACGAGAAGCGCGCCGCCGTGGTCGAGGAGGCCCGCAGCTGGACGGCTCCGGGCCTGGTCTACGTCGCCACCCGCAAGGAGACGGAGGCCTACGCGGCCGACATCGCGGCGGAGGGGCGCCGGGTCGCGGCGTACCACGCCGGACTCAAGGTGTCCGAGCGCAAGGTCGTGCACGAGCAGTGGCGCGCCGGCGAGCTCGACGTCGTCGTCGCGACCTCGGCCTTCGGAATGGGCATCGACCGGGCCGACGTCCGCTTCGTGCTGCACGCGACGACCACCGAGTCGCTCGACGCGTACTACCAGGAGATCGGCCGCGCGGGCCGCGACGGCGAGCCGGCGACGGGCGCGCTGCACTACCGCGCCGAGGACCTGGGTCTCCGCCGCTTCTTCGCCAAGCGCTCGGTCGACAAGGCCGCGCTGCGCGTGATCTGGGCGGCCGTCTCGGAGCAGCCGGGGCTCGACTCCGCGGCTCTCGCGAAGGAGCTGGGGAAGCCGGCCCGCACGATCGCCCGGATCGTCAACGATCTCACGGACGCGGGGCTGGTGGAGACCGGGTCCGGTCTGCGCGCGACGCGCGAGGCCTCGGGCGACGAGGCCGTGCACGCGGTGAAGGAGGCTCTGGCCTCCCGCGAGCGGATCGCGGAGTCGCGCCTGTCGATGATGCGCGCCTACGCGGAGACCAGCCAGTGCCGCCGCCGAGTCCTGCTGGACTACTTCGGCGTGGAGTCGGCCGAGTGGTGCGGCAACTGCGACGGCTGCGAGCGGCACGAGGCGAGCGGCGAGACCGTCGAGGCGCCCGTGGACGCCCCTCTGAGCGTCGACGAGTCGGTGGAGCACCGCGAGTGGGGCGCCGGCACCGTGATGAGCGTGGAGGCCGACCGGGCGACGATCTTCTTCGAGTCCGAGGGCTACAAGGTGCTGTCGTTCCAGGCGCTCGAGTCCGGCGTCCTGCGCGAGCGCGAGCACGCCTCCGCCTGACCCCGGCTCTCCGCGCCGGCCGATCGCCGCTCGCGGGACGCCGCTCCGGTACGGCAGGCACGGCGTGCCGTGCACCGGAGCGGCGTCCCGCGGAGGGGGTCAGACCTTCGAGACGGCCGAGCTCACGTCGGTGGGCTTCTCATAGTCGCCGTCCGGGATCGCACGGAGGGCCTCGAGGACGTCGCCGTCCGCGCCCTCCTTCTCCGCGGTCTCGACGATCGTGTCCTTCGAGGCGGGGTAGTCGATGCCCGAGAGGTACTTCTGGATCTGGATCGGGTTGGGTGCGTCCATCGTGCTGTCCTTTCGTCGCCTTGCTGAGTGTTACGAGTGCTCTTCGGCGAAGAGCCGGTCGAAGGCGTCGACGCGCCGGTCGGTGACCGTCGTGGGCGTCTCGAGGTGCACGGCGCCGCTGGGCACGAGGCCCGCGCCGCCGAAGCGCTCCATGACGCGCCACTGCGCGGCGACGTCCTCACCGCTGTGCTCCGGGGGCAGCTGCTCCCAGAAGTCGAAGCCGCCGACGGCCAGGAGGGCGTCGCGGCGGTAGAGGACGCACGCGCCCAGCCAGGCGACCCGGTACGCGCGCCAGGCGCCCTCCGGGACGTCGAGGCGGGCGGCGACGTGCGTGAGATTCGCCGCGTTGTGCAGCGGCCAGCGCTCGAACTCCGGGGTTCCGCGCCGCACCCGCTCGGGCTCCACGCGCTCCTCCCAGGTCTCGAACGACTCGGTCTCGTGCGGGCGCACGTCCTCGAGGTAGGACAGGCCCTGCACCGCGGAGCCGACGAAGCCGCAGTCGAGGCGCTCGAGGGCCTCGTGCAGCCGCGAGAGCGTGCCCGGCTCGAGCCACACGTCGTCGTCGAGGAAGAGGACGGCCGGGGCGGTGGCGAGGGAGAGGAGGTAGTGCCTCTGCTCCGCGAGCCCGCGCCGGGGCAGGTGCGGGCGCACCACCGGAGCCCGGCCCTGCGCCTCCAGCACGCGCAGCATCGCGAGGATCGTCGGGTCGCTCTCGGCGACCGCGTTGTCGGACTGGTCGCTCACGATCACGCGGAAGGGCGGGTCGTCCTGGGCGGCGAGTCCGGCGAGCGTGGCGGCGAGCTCGGCACGGCGGCCGACCGTCGGCACCAGTACGTCGATCAGCGGCTGCCGGGGAGCCTCCGGGACCCCCCAGCGCCCGGACCACCGGCGGCTGGTCACGGCGCGGTCGATCGGATGCGCTGGACCATCTCGGTCGTGGAGTGCTCCGAGACGTAGCCGACCGTGGTGACGACGCCCCCGTAGGAGCGGACGACGGCCGCCTCCGCGAGCATGTCGGGGTTGTAGTCCCCGCCCTTCACGTAGACGTCGGGCTGCACGCGCTCGAGCAGCGGGATGGGGGTGTCTCCGCCGAAGAGCGTCACGTAGTCGACGCAGCCCAGCTCGGCGATCACGCCCGCGCGGTCGCCCTCCGGGTTGATCGGCCGTCCCTCGCCCTTCAGCCGCCGGACGGAGTCGTCGTCGTTCACCGCGACCACGAGCACGTCGCCGAGCTCGCGGGCCTGGCGGAGGTAGGCGGTGTGGCCGCGGTGCAGGACGTCGAAGCAGCCGTTGGTGAACACCACGCGGCGACCGCGGTGCGACTGCTCCGCGAGGACCTCGACGAGGGCGTCCTCGCCGAGCACGACGGCGCCGGGAGCGGCGAGGGAGGCGAGCAGGTCGTCGCCCGAGCAGACGGAGGTGCCGGGGCGCTGCACGACCACGTCGGCGGCGGCCTGCGCCAGATCGACGGCGGTGGCCAGGGAGCGGCCGGCGGCGAGGGCGAGGGTGGCGGTCGCGGCGAAGGTGTCGCCGGCGCCGGATGCCTGCTTCTCCTCCGCAGGCTGAGCGAAGGTGCGGCTGACCGTGCCGTCGGCGTCGAGGGCGGTGGAGCCGTCCCGGTCGAGGGTGACCACGACGTGCCGGGCGCCCGAGCGGGCGCGCAGGTCGTCCGCCGCGTCGCGCACGGCGGCGGCCCGCTCCGTCCCGCGGCCGAGGGAGCCGCCGAGCAGCCGCTCCGCCTCCTTGGCGTTCGGGGTGACGAGGTCCGGCCGGGCGAAGGCCCAGTCGGCGAGCTCGTGCGCGTCGATCACGAGGAGGCCGGGGCGCCCGACGGCGAGCAGGCGCTCGACGGCCTCGCGGAGGATCCCCGAGCCGTAGTCGCAGACCAGGACGGCGTCGGCGCCCGCGGCGGCCTCGGCGGCGGCACCGGCGAGCAGGGCCAGCTCGTCGTCGGCCGGGTGGTGCGGGCCGGAGTCGACGCGCAGCATCACGCTGTCGCCGCCGACCACGCGGGTCTTGATCGTCGTCGCAGCGCCGGTGCGGACGACCCGGGAGGTGTCCAGGCCGGCCCGCTCGAGGGCGCGCACGAGCCGGTCGCCCTCGGAGTCGCGTCCGGCCACGCCGACCGTGCGGACGACGGCGCCCAGCGCGCGCAGGTTGGCGGCGGTGTTGGCGGCCCCGCCCGCGACGTCGACGACGTCCTCGAGCCGCAGGACCGGCGCGGGCGCCTCCCGCGTGACGCGCTCCGCCTCGCCGAGCCACCAGGAGTCGAGGATGAGGTCCCCGATCACGGCGACGACCGGCGGGCGCTCGTGGACGTGCGCCAGGAGGGCGCTCGCCCGCTGGAGCGCCGAGCCCTCGAGGCTCATCGCGCGCCTCCCGGCAGAACGGGCAGGCCGAAGTGCACGACCGTGGTCGTGGTCATCTCGTCGAGCAGCTCCGGGCCGTAGCCGAAGCCGGAGCCGGACGCTCCGCGGGGCTGGGCGCTGCCGCCCGGGGCTCCTCCGAAGACGCCGTTGACCTTGACGGTGCCCACCGGCAGCGTCGCCGCGGCCCGATGGGCGTGCTCCATGTCGGCGGTGAGGATCGAGGCGGCCAGACCGTAGGGGCTCGCGGCGGCCAGGTCCAGGCCCTCGTCGAAGGAGTCGACGACGCGGATCGGCGCGACGGGCCCGAAGGTCTCCTCCGTCATCACCAGCATCGACTCGGTGCAGTCGGCCAGGACGGTCGCGGGGTAGAAGGTGCCGTCCCCGGGAGTGCCGCCGGTGAGGGCGCGCGCGCCGCTGCCGAGCGCCTCCGTGACGTGCTCGTGGACGGCGTCGCGCATGCGGGCGTCGACGAGGCGGGGGAGCGGGCCCGCGCTCCAGCGGTCGGCCTCGGCGACCAGCGCCGCCGTGAACGCCTCGGCGATGTCGCGGTGCACGTAGATCCGCTCGACGGAGGTGCAGATCTGGCCGGCGTTGGCGAAGGCGCCCAGCGCGGCCTGCTCGGCGGCCCAGACCGGGTCGACGTCGCGGTCGACGACGAGCGCGTCGTTGCCGCCGTTCTCGAGGATCACGTGCGTGCCGGTGAGGGCGGCGACCCGGGCGAGCGCGCGGCCGGTGGCGGTCGAGCCGACGTGGGCGAGGACGTCGACGCCCTCGGTGCGCGCCAGCTCGTCGCCGACCGCCCCGTCGCCCTCGACCAGGGTCAGCACGCCCTCGGGCAGCGCCTCGGCGAGGATGCTCGTGAAGAGGGCGCCCGTGCCCGGACTGCGCTCGCTCGGCTTGTGCACGACGACGTCACCGGAGACGATCGCGGCGCCCAGGATGCCCGCAGCGACGGCGACCGGGTCGTTCCACGGAGTGAGGGCGAGCACGACACCGCGCGGGTGCGGCAGGGCCAGATCGACGTTGAGAGCCCCTCCGCGCAGGCTCCTCCCGCGGTGCAGCGGGCCGAGCTCGGCGTACTGGAGCAGCGTGTCGACACCGGCGCGCACGCCGCCCAGCGCGTCGCCGGCGGGCTTGCCCGTCTCCTGCGTGTTGAGGTCGGCGAGCTCCTGCTCGCGCTCGGCCACGCGGTGGGCGGCGGCACGGAGCAGGGCGCCGCGCTCGGCGGGCGCGGTGGCGGCCCACACGGGGAACGCGGTCCGCGCGCGGCGGACGGCGTCGGCGGCGGTCGTGGCGGGGGTCGTGATGTCGATGGTCACGGTCACCTCTCGGTCGGGGGCGCCCGCGGAGTGGCGGACGCATCCGTCCGGTACCCGGGTGGTGCGCGCCTAGACACGCCGCCTCGGGAATCCACCCCCGGATCGGCGACGGGCTCGCCCCCGATCCGGTTTCGGATCGGTCCCGGCGGGGAAGTGGAGGAGTGCACCGTCCCCGGAGCGGCGCCCGCGCGCCCTCCGCACCTGAGAGGAACCCGTCGTGGTCGCCATCGCCCCCCTCCGAGAGCCCTTTGCCGGAGTCGAGAGGATCGCCGTCCTGCGCGGCGGCGGACTCGGCGACCTGCTGTTCGCGCTGCCCGCCGTCGACGCCCTCGCGGCCGCCTACCCGGGAGCCGAGATCACCCTGCTCGGGACGCCCGCGCACCGGGTCCTGCTGACGGGCGTCGAGTCGCCGATCGCCGACGTCGAGATCCTGCCGGTGGCGCAGGGCGTCCGCGACGGAGAGGGGGAGGACCCCCGGGTCGTCGAGGACTTCACCGAGCGGATGCGCGCGCGCCGCTTCGACCTGGCCGTGCAGCTGCACGGCGGCGGGCGCTACTCCAACCCGTTCCTCCAGCGCCTCGGCGCGCGCCACACGATCGGGTCGCGCACCGACGACGCCGCGGAGCTCGAGCGCACGATCCCCTACGTCTACTACCAGCACGAGATGCTGCGGGCGCTCGAGATCGTCGGGCTGGCCGGAGCGCCCGCGAGCCGCCTCGAGCCGGCGCTCGCCGTGGATCCGGAGCGGCGGGACCGCCTCGCCGCGGCGCTGCCCGCGGGCGGCCCGCTGGTGCTGATCCACCCCGGGGCGACCGATCCCCGCCGGCGTTGGCCCGCCGCCTCCTTCGCCGCCGTGGCGACGGAGCTGCTGGCGGACGGCGCGCGCGTGCTGGTGGTGGGCGACGCCTCGGACGTGCCCGCCGCCGACGAGATCGTCGCCGGAGCGCCGGGAGCGGTCTCCTGGGCGGGCGTCGTGGACCTCCCGGACCTCGCTCCGCTGCTCTCGCTCGCCGACCTCGTGCTCGGCAACGACTCCGGACCACGCCATCTCGCCGCCGCGGTCGGCGCTCCGACGGTCGGGGTCTTCTGGGTGGGCAACGCGATCAACGCCGCGGCCCTCGGGCGGCAGCGCCATCGGGTGCAGCTGAGCTGGACCACGCACTGCCCGGTCTGCGGGCGCGACGCCACGCAGGTCGGCTGGACCGCTCCGCGCTGCGAGCACGACGTCACGTTCGTCGGCGATGTGCGCGTCGAGGCGGTGCTCGAGGACGTCCGCGGGGTGCTCGCCTCCACCCGCTGAACCGCGAGACGCCACCTCGGTACGCGACGCGCCGGGGCGTGCGGACCGAGGCGGCGTCTCGCGGAGGGGGATCCGGGGCGCGCCCGGATCAGCGGATCACGGCCAGGACGGCTCCTCCTCGTGCGTGATGACGAGCTCGCGGACCTCGCAGCCGCGCGGCTGGCCGAGGACGAACATGACGGCGTTCGCCACGTTCTCCGGGTCGTTCAGCAGCGCGTCCGGGCCCGGCTTGTACTGCTCGTCGCGGTCGTCGAAGAAGCGCGTCTTCATGCCCGACGGGATCAGCGTGGTCACTCCGATCTCGCCCTTGGTCTCGGCCGCGAGCGCGCGGGTGAAGCCGAGCACGCCGAACTTCGAGGCGCAGTACGCGGTCGCGTCCGAGACGGCCTTGATCGCGAGCGAGGAGGCGACGGTGACGACGCGGCCGTGGGTCTCGGTGAGGAAAGGCAGCGCCGCCCGGACGACGGCCGCGGTGCCGAGGAGGTTGACGGAGATGACGCGCTCCCACTCCTCCGGCTCCACATCGACGAGGCGGCCGCAGCGGTCGATGCCGGCCGCGGTCACGACGGCGTCGAGCCCGCCGTGCTCGCGGGCGATCTCGACGACCGCCTTCTCGGCCTCGCGGGTCTTCGCGACGTCGACCTGGTAGGCGGCGACGCCCTCCTTCACCGACGAGACGTCGCGGTCGAGCACGATCGGGGTGCCGCCGGCGGCGGTGACCGCGGCGGCGACGGCCGCACCGAGCCCGGAGGCTCCTCCAGTGATCAGGACGCGGCCGATGGGGGTGGGAATGGTGCTCATGGTTTCCTTCCGGGGGTGGTCTGCGGGCCTCGTGGGCCGCGGGTCAGCCGACGCGCGCGAGCGCGGCGGCGAGATGGGTGGTCGAGCGGCCCGGGTGGTACGGCACGGTCAGGACCCGGCCGCCCCACTCCGCCACCGTCGCCGTCTCGGGGAGGGACTCGGCGGAGTAGTCGCCGCCCTTCACCCAGACGTCGGGGCGGATGCGGCGCAGCGCCTCGTCCGGCGTGTCCTCGCCGAAGACCAGCACGGCGTCGACGCACTCGAGCGCGAGCAGCAGGTCGACGCGGTCGTCCTCGGGGATGATCGGCCGCGCCGCGCCCTTGAGGCGCCGCACGGAGTCGTCCGAGTTGAGGCAGACGATCAGGCAGTCGCCGAGAGCGCGTGCTGCGGAGAGGGTGCGGGCGTGGCCGGCGTGGAGCAGGTCGAAGCAGCCGCCCGTCGCGACCACCGTTCCTCCTGCCGCGCGGACGGACTCGGCGACGCGCAGGGCGTCCACCCCGCCGCCGTGGAGGGGTGCGGGGTCGGCGGGAGCGGAGAGGGAGGCGACCCCTCCCGCGAGGAGGTAGGCGCCGGCCGCGGCGACCGCCGCCTGCACCGCCTCCGAGGTGCTCGCGCCCTCGGCGAGGGCGACCGCGGCGGAGGCGGCGAACCGGTCGCCCGCGCCGCACGGGTCGGTGGGCGGCACGGCGACGGCCGGTGCGACGACCGGGACGCCGGCGCCGCGGGAGCGCAGCAGGGCGCCGCAGGATCCCATCGTCACGGTGACCGCACCGCAGCCCCAGCGCTCGAGGAGGGTGGTCGCGGCGGACTCGGCGCGCGTCACTCCGCGGCCGACGGCTCCCGAGAAGGCGGTGGCCTCGGCCAGGTTCGGGGTGGCGAGGGAGGTGGCGGCGACCGGCTGCGAGCCCCGCGGGTGCGGATCCCACACCAGCGGCACGGTGAGCGCGTCGAGCGCCGTGCGGAGCGACGGCTCCTCGGTCAGGCGGCGGCCGTAGTCGGCGACGATCACGGCGTCGGCGTCGGCGAGGGCGGCGAGCATCGCGTCGGTGACGCCGGGGACGGGCGGCGTCTCGCAGCCGCGGTCGATCCGCACGACGGCCTGGCCGGAGGCGGCGACGCGGGTCTTCACCGGCGTCGGCGCTCCCGAGGGCCCGGCGACCAGGCGGACGCCGGACAGCTCGGCGCGCAGCTCCGCCACGTCCGGATCCGAGTCCTCGGCGAGCGCGGTCACCAGCGTCACCTCGTGCCCGTCGCGGGCGAGCATCCGGGCGACCAGCCCGGCACCGCCGGCGCGGGCGCTGCGGGCCGACACGTCGACCACGGGGACGGGGGCGTCCGGGCTGAGCCGCTCGGCGGGTCCGGAGAGGTCGACGTCGAGCATCACGTCGCCGACGACGACGAGGCGCAGGCGGCTCACGAGGCGGCCGCCGTCCGCGCGCGGATCCGGTGCTCGAAGGCCCGGCAGAGCGCGTGCACGAGCACCAGCTGCGCCTCCTGCACGTTGGAGCCGTGGCCCTCGAGGGCGATCGCCTCGTCGCAGAGCTCGGTGAGCGGGTTCGGCCCCTCGCCGGTCAGCGCCCACGACCGGGCGCCCGCCGCACGGGCGGCCTCCGCGGCGTGGAGGAGGTTCGCGCTGCGTCCGCTGGTGGAGAGCAGGACCACGACGTCGCCCGCCCGGGCGTGCGCGGTGACCTGGCGCGAGAACACGTGGTCGAAGCCGTAGTCGTTGCCGATCGCGGTCAGGCTCGACGTCTCGGCGTGCAGCGAGATGGCGGAGAAGGGGACGCGGTCGCCGTCGAAGCGGCCGACGAGCTCGGCGGTGAGGTGCTGCGCCTCCGCCGCGGAGCCGCCGTTGCCCGCGGCGAGCAGGCGCGCGCCGGAGTGCAGGCGGTCGGCGAGCTCGACGCCCCAGGCGGCGATCCTGTCGGAGTGGCGCTCCAGCTGCGCGACCGCGTCGAGCGCGCGCGCCACGTGGTCGTCGACGAGGCGCCGGGCGGCGTCGGCCGGGGTGTCCAGAACGGTGTCGATGGTCGCGGTGTCGATGGTCATCGTCGCGGAGCCGCCTTCCGGGTGGTGGGGGATGAGGGTGCGCTCGTGGCGCCGGTGAGGAGCGACTCGTCGCCGAGGCCGGCGAGCGTCGTGACGTAGGCGCGCTCGGTGTCGGCGGCGACGCGGTCCCAGGAGTAGCGGGACTCGACGCGCTCGCGGCCGGCGGCCCCGTAGGCGCGGGCGCGGTCGGGGTCCTCCAGCAGCGAGCCGAGGGCGGCGGCCAGGGCGACCGGATCGCGCGGAGGCACGTGGACCCCGGTGACGTCCTCGACCACGGTGTCGATCAGGCCGCCCACGGAGGAGGCGACGACCGGCACGCCGCAGGCCATCGCCTCGAGCGGAGTGATGCCGAACGGCTCGTACCAGGGCGCGCAGACCACGACGTCGGCCGAGCGGAGCATCGCGGGCATCTCGGTCTGCGAGAGCTGGCCGACGAAGTCGACACGGTCCGCGACGCCGAGGCTCTCGGCCACGCCGTGCAGCCGCTGGTACTCGGGGTCCGCCGTCAGCGCGTCGCCGGAGCCGGAGCCCCCGACCACGACGAGCTCGGCGTCGTGGCCGGCCGCGACCAGGTGCGCGAGCGCCTCGATCGCGATGCCCATGCCCTTGCGCGGCACCAGGCGTCCGATGGTCATCAGCCGCGAGCGCTCGCTGCGGGGCGCGACCGGGCCCTCGACCGAGAACCGGTCGATGTCGACTCCGCAGGGCACCACCGAGATGCGCGAGGTCGGCACGCCGAGCCCCTTGAGCTCGAAGGCCTCGTCCGAGCAGGTGGCGACGACGCCGTCGGCCTTCTGGCCCACTCCGGGCTCGAGCCAGGCGCGCTCCTCGGGGCTGGTGTCGAGCGCGCCCTGCTGGCGGCGCTTGACCACGCCCAGCGCGTGGAAGGTGTGGAGGACGGGCACGCGCCGACCCGTGGCTCGCTCCACCCGCTCGGAGGCGTCGAGCGCGGCGACCCCGGACATCCAGAAGTGGCTGTGCACGAGGTCCGGCCGCTCCTGCAGCCACTCCTCGGCGAGGTCGACGGCGAAGTCGCCCATGAAGGGCAGCAGCTCGTCCTTGGACACCCGGCGCGGCGGCCCGGCGTCGATGTGCACGACCTCGACTCCCGAGGTGAAGGGCACGCGCCGGGGCAGGGAGGGGTCGTCGCGGCGGGTGTAGACGACCACGCGGTGGCCGCGGCGCGCGAGGGCGTCGGCGAGCGCCGCCACGTGGACGTTCTGGCCGCCGGCGTCGACGCCGCCGAGGGTCGCCAGCGGGCTCGCGTGCTCCGAGACCATGGCGATCGTGAGCGCGGGCGCGGAGGAGAGGTGCTGCTTCATCGGGTGCTCCCTTCCAGAGCGGGCTCCGGCGACCGGCGTCCCGGGAGGTCGGCGAGGACCTCGTCCCAGTCGCGGTGGAACCGGGCGAGGCCGTAGCGCGCGAGCGCGGCCTCGCGGGCGACGGCGCCGGCGCGGGCGGCGCGGTCCGGGTCCTCGACGAGCGCCCGGGCCGAGGCGACGAGGGCGTCGAGGTCGTTCGAGACCGCTCCGGCCTCGGGCGGGACGGCGCGCCCCGCCTCCGTCACGTCGAGCGCGACGACGGGCATCCCGAGATGCATCGCCTCCAGCAGCGCGAGGCCGAGGGAGGTCCAGCGGAACGGGTGCAGGTAGACCCGGCGGCGGGCCAGGGCCGCGTGCATCGCCTGCGTGCGGACGTCGCCGAGGACCGTCACGTCCTCCAGGCCCGGCAGCTCGGCGAGCCGGTCGGTCTTCATCCCGAAGACGTCCAGCGGAGCGACGGCGCCGAAGCGGGGGAGCAGGTCGGTCCCGGCGACCCGGCCCCGGCGGACGGGCTCGTTGACGACCACGCCGAAGTGCGGCAGCTCGCCGGTGTAGAGGGGACCCGGGTCGTGGATCCCGTGCTCGATCACCGTCGTCCGCGTCGATCCGGTGTCCCACATCAGGGCGTTGAAGTGGGTGACGTGGACGATCAGCAGGTCGTCGCGGTCGGCGAGCGGGTGGCGGTTGTCCGGCACGTCCCCGCGGGGTGTGTTGTGCTCCACGTAGACGGCGGGTACGTCGCGGCCGAGGCGTCGCCCGAGCAGGCGCTCGGCCTCGGCGAGCTCCTCGGGCCTCTGGAGGAGGACCGCGTCGACGTCGGCGTCGTGCAGCTCCTCGGGCGCGATCTCGACGGCGCTCGGCCAGTCGCGGCCGCCGGTGCCCAGGCCCCAGCCGTCGCGGGCCGGAGTCGTGGGGAGCAGGTAGGTGTGGGCGCCGCGGACGAAGGCGTCCGCCCAGCCGCCGTGCACGTGCCAGAGCAGGATCCTCATGCGATGGCCTCTCTCGGGGAAGTCGTGGGTCGGAGTCGGAGGGCGGCGGCGACCGCCTCCTCGGCGCTCACCCCCGCGAGGCAGGGATGGCCGGGGACGGGGCACACGCGGGCGCGCGAGCCGGCGCAGGGCGCCTCCTGGTCGCCGAGCAGCGCGACCGGGACGCCGTAGGGCGCCCAGCGCACGGCCGGGACGACCGGCGCGAAGAGGCTGACCACGGGGGTGCCGACCGCGGCGGCGAGGTGCGCGGGGCCGGTGTTGCCGCAGATCACGACCTCGGCGCCGGCCAGCACCTCGGCGGCGCCGGGGAAGTCCGTCGCCCCGCCGAGGTCGATGCCGCGGGTGCCCGCGACCTCGGCCGTGAGGGAGCGCTCGCCCGGGCCGCCGGTGACGACGACAGCGAGGCCCGCGTCCGCCAGCAGCTCGACGGCGCGGGCCGCGTTCGCCGCGGGCCAGGCGCGGGCGGGGACGGCTGCCCCGGGGTGCACGACCGCGTAGGGGCCGATCCCCTCGAGAGCGGCGGGCAGCACGCCCTCGCGGCGCACGCGGAGCCGTCCGTCGTCGCCGGCGGGCAGCGCGAAGCCGGCCGCCGCCGCGATCGCGAGCGCGCGCTCCGGCTCCGGCTGGTCCTCCTCGAGGGTCTCGCCCGGGACGAGGCGCACATCGAGCAGGGCGCCCGCGAAGTCGACCGAGGCGCCCGAGATGCGGGCGACACCGGCGAGGCGGAGCAGCAGGGCCAGCGGCAGCGGCGACTGGTGGAAGGAGGTGAGGATCACGGCCTCGTCCGGCGCGAACTCCTCGACGATCGCGCGCAGCTCGTCGACGAGCTCGGCGTCGACGGGGCGGGAGGCGTCGCCGATCCACGGGCACCACCAGGTGCGGACGGAGGAGGGACCCGGCAGCAGCGCGGCCGCGGGCGCTCCCTGCGGACCGCTCAGCAGCAGCACCTCGGCGTCGGCCGCGATCGCCCGGACGGCGGGTCCGCACAGCAGGACGTCTCCCGCGCTGTCCAGGCGGGCGACGAGCACGCGGCGCTTCACTCGGCGTCCTCGTCGGGCTGCATCGCGAGCAGCAGCTCGACCGCCTCGAGGAGCGTCGCCGCCTGCAGCGGAGCGGCGTCCACCTCCTCGGCGCGGGTGATCGGAGTCGGCACCAGCACTCCACGGGCGCCGGCCGCGGCGGCGGCGCCGACGTCGGCCCCGATGTCGCCGATCACGGCGAGGGACCGTGCCGGCAGTCCCAGCTGCTCGGCGGCGCCGAGCACCATGCCGGGCCGGGGCTTCCGGCAGGAGCAGCCGTCCTCCGGGCCGTGGGGGCAGAGCATCCACACGTCGAAGCCGCCGAAGAGCTCGTCCACGCGCCGGTTCACCGCGTCGGCCTGGCCGCGGTCGATGATCCCGCGGGCGATCCCGGACTGGTTGGTGACCACGCCCACGGCCAGCCCCGCCTCGCGCGCCCGCTCGACCGCGGCGAGGGCGGTGGGCATCGGGGAGACCTGCGCTGGGTCGCCGTTGTAGGGCACGTCGACCACGAGCGTCGCATCGCGGTCGAAGAGGATCCCCCGCAGGCGCGGGGCCCTCGCGCGCTCGTCGGCGCTCCGGGAGGAGGAGTCGTTCACCTTCTCCTCGTACCCCTCGACCGGGGATGTAAACCCCCTTCCGGAGAAGTCGGTCCGTCCGGGCGCGTCGCTCGCATCTGCGGGCGGCGCGTCTGAGGTGCGCGCAGCGGGGTACGGGGACTCCGACAGGAAGGAGGCGCCGTGCGCGCTCTCACCGCCCCGGACGGGACTCCGGAGATCCTCGCGCTGCGCGCCCTCAAGCTCGGCGACCTGCTCGTCGCCGTCCCGGCGCTCAAGGCCCTGCGCCGAGGCTTCCCGGACCACCGGCTGATCATGGCGACCACGCCCTGGCTCGAGCCGATCGTCGACCTGGTCGAGGGCCTGGACGCGCTCGTGCCCACCCTCCACGGACTCGACGACCCGCTGCCGATGGCCGCCGGCCGCGTCGAGCTCGGCGTGAACCTCCACGGCAACGGCCCGGAGTCGCGGCTGCGGCTGCGCGAGATCGCGCCCGAGCGCACGCTCGAGTTCCGCGTCCCGGCGCTGGACCCGGGCCCGGGCCCGGAGGACCCGCGGCCGCTCTGGATCGACGGCGAGCTCGAGCGCGCCCGCTGGGCCCGCCTGGTGAACTCGATCGGTCTCGACGCCGACCCCGAGGACGTCGCGATCGCCGTCCCCGAGGAGCCCGCCTCGGCCCCCGGAGCCGCCGTCGTGCACATCGGGGCCTTCTACGGCTCTCGCGAGTGGCCGGAGGAGCGCTTCGCCGCGGTGGCGCGCGCCCTCACCGCCGAGGGGCACCGCGTCGTCTACACCGGAGGCGCGAACGAGGCCGACCGCGCCCGCCGCGTCGCCGAGCTCGCCGGCACGGGCGAGGTGCTGGCGGGGGAGCTCGCGCTCAGCGGGTTCGCCGCGGTCGTCGCGGCCGCCGAGGTCGTGGTGACCGTCGACACCGGAGCCGCGCACCTCGCCTCCGCGTACGGCGTCCCCTCGGTCGTGATCTTCGGTCCGGCACCGCCCGAGGCCTGGGGCCCTCCGGCCTCGGGGCCGCACGTCGTGCTGACCGACGCCTCCCTCCGCCGCGGAGACGTCTTCTCCGCCGAGCCGGACCCGGCGCTGCTCGCGGTCCAGGTCGACGACGTCCTCGCCGCCCTCGCGTCGCTCCCGTCGCGTGCCGAGGCCCACCTCAGGCGGACTTCAGCCGCGTCGCCGGTCGGACCGGAGTGACCGTGGCCACGCGGGCCCGGGGAGCACGCGGCTGATGGCTGCGCGAGGGGGCGCCGAGCCGGTCGGCGAGCTGCGCGAGGATCCGCCGCTGCAGGCGCGAGACCTGCATCTGCGTCGTCCCCAGGGCGTCGGCGATCTGCTGCTGGGTGCGCTCCTCGACGAAGCGCATCCGCAGGAGCTCGCGCTGGCCCTCCTCGAGCTCGGCGAGGGCCTCGGCGAGCCCGTGCCGCCGGTCGATCTCGAGCAGCCGGTCGTCCTCGCCGCCGAGGGTGTCGCCCAGGCCGACGCCGCCCTCACCCACGGTCTCGTCGAGGGAGAGCGGATGCCCCGCGAGGCGCGCGTCGGCCACCTCCGTCGCGTCCACTCCGAGGCGGCGGGCGATCTCCTGGTCGGTGGGGTGCCGGCCGAGCTCCTGCGCGAGCTCGTCGGCGACGACGGCGGAGCGGCGGTGCAGCTCCTGCACGCCGCGCGGCGGCCGGATCATCCAGCCGAGGTCGCGGAGGTGGCGCTTGAGCTCGCCGGTGATCGTGGGGACGGCGAACGCGGCGAAGCTGTCGCCGCGCTCGGGAGTGAAGCGGCGGGCGGCCTTCACGAGGCCCACGTAGGCGACCTGGCGCAGATCCGCCCAGTCGCCTCCGCTCCGGGAGACCCGGCGGGCCATGGCCTCGGCCAGGCCCAGGTGGTCGAGCACGATGCGCTCGCGGATGCGCGCGCCCTCGGCGGCCTCCGCGCTCACCGCGGCCTGGAAGAGCGAGAGCGTGCGGGCGTCCTTCTCCTCCCGTGCCGCCTCGGTGAGGGCGCTCGGGCGGTCGGTGCGGGTGTCGAGATCGATCGTGCTCATCAGTGCTCCTTCCGGGCACGCTCGCGCGGAGGCCCGGCGCGGCCTGCGGTGCGGCGCTCGGGCCCTCTCGACGAGAGGCCCGGGGTCAGCGCACCACTGCTCCTGCTCGCTCGGGGAGTCCGTTGACTCGGAGCAGTGCTGTCCGGTAGAAGCAGTCGCCGCGAGGCGCGCACCGTGCCCGGGGCGGAGGCGCCACGGCCCCCGCGATCCGGGGCGCCGCACCGGCTCCCGCCGGTAGGATCGGCCTCGTATGTCTGAGCTCACCCCGCCCCTGGAAAGCGCGCCGGACGCGCACCCGTTCACGACCGCGACCGGGAGCGACGTCCGCGTCCGCTTCTGCCCCTCGCCGACCGGGACCCCGCACGTCGGCCTCATCCGCACCGCCCTGTTCAACTGGGCGTACGCGCGCCACACCGGCGGCACGTTCGTCTTCCGCATCGAGGACACGGACGCCGCCCGCGACAGCGAGGAGAGCGTGGAGCAGATCCTCGACGCGCTGCGCTGGCTGAGGCTCGACTGGGACGAGGGCGTCGGAGTCGGCGGCCCGCACGGCCCGTACCGGCAGTCCGAGCGCACCGATGTCTACCTCGACGTGATCGCGCGCCTGACGGCCTCGGGGCACCTCTACGAGAGCTACTCCACGGCCGAGGAGATCGACGCGCGCAACGAGGCGGCCGGCCGCGCGAAGCAGCACGGGTACGACAACCACGACCGCGATCTCACCGAGGAGGAGCGCGCCGCCTTCCGCGCCGAGGGCCGCGCCCCGGCGCTGCGCCTGCGCGTGCCGGACGCCGACCTGTCCTTCGACGACCTGGTCCGCGGCCCGATCACGTTCCCCGCCGGCTCCTTCAGCGACTTCGTCGTGGTGCGCCCCAACGGCCAGCCGCTCTACACGCTGGTGAACCCGGTCGACGACGCGATCATGCAGATCACCCACGTGCTGCGCGGCGAGGACATCCTCCCCTCGACCGCCCGGCAGATCGCGCTGTACCACGCGCTGATCGACATCGGAGTGACGACCTTCGTCCCGCGCTTCGGGCACCTCCCCTACGTGATGGGCGACGGCAGCAAGAAGCTCTCCAAGCGCGATCCGTCCTCGAACCTCTTCCACCACCGCGACCGCGGCTTCATCCCGGAGGGCCTGGTCAACTACCTCGCCCTGCTCGGCTGGTCGCTCACGCACGACCGCGACGTCTTCTCGATCGACGAGATGGTCGCCGCCTTCGACGTCGCCGACGTGAACCCCAATCCGGCCCGCTTCGACCTCAAGAAGGCCGAGTCGATCAACGGCGATCACATCCGCCTCCTGGCCGTCGACGACTTCACCGAGCGGACGATCCCGTACCTCGTGGCGGCCGGAGTGCTCGCGGGCGAGCCGACCGCCGAGCAGCGCGCCGTGCTCGACGCCGCCGCACCCCTCGTGCAGGAGCGGATCGGCCTGCTCGGGGAGGCCCCCGGCATGCTCGGGTTCCTCTTCACCGCGTCCGACGCGCTCGAGTACGACGAGGACGCGCTGAAGGGCCTGCCCGCGAACGCCGGCGAGGTGCTCGCCGCCTCGATCGGCGCCCTCGAGCTCGTCCCCGCGTCCGAGTGGCTGACGGCCTCGATCCAGGAGGCGCTCGCCTCCGCGCTGATCGAGGGCCTCGGCCTCAAGCCCCGCATCGCCTACGGGCCGCTGCGCACGGCGGTCTCCGGACGCCGCGTCTCGCCGCCGCTGTTCGAGTCGATGGAGATCCTCGGCAAGCAGGAGTCGATCGCCCGCCTCGACCGCCTGGGCGCTCACCTCGGCACCTCCCGGCAGGCCTGACCGTGGCGGAGACGGTCGGCGGACGCTACGACGTCGTCGTGATCGGCGGGGGCCCCGCCGGGCTCTCGACCGCGCTCAACCTCGTCCGGGCGCGCCGCAGCGTGCTGCTGCTCGACAGCAACCGCCCGCGGAACGCTGCGACCCTGCACTCGCACGGGTTCCTCACCCGCGACGGCATCTCGCCGCTCGAGCTGCGCCGCCTCGGCCGCGAGGAGTTCGAGCGCTACGAGGCCGCCGAGGTGCACAACGCCCTCGTCACGTCGGTCGAGCGCTCCGGCGGCGAGTTCGTGGTCGGCGCGCGCGGCGTGCGCGGCAGCGCGGACCGCTCCGTCGTCGCCACCGCCGTCGTGGTCGCCGCGGGACTGCTCGAGACGCCGCCCGCGCTCCCGAGCCTGCGCGCCTACTACGGCACCGCCGTGCACAGCTGCATGGAGTGCGACGGCTACGAGAAGGCGGGGGAGGCGCTCGCCCTGATCGGCGAGACCGACGACCTCGCGGAGCGGGCCATGCTCCTCTCACAGTGGTCGACCGACCTGATCGTCTTCACCAACGGCGTCGGGACGGTGAGCGACGCCGACGAGTCGCTGCTCGCCTCCATCGGCATCCGGGTCGACCGGCGCCCGGTCGCCGACCTCGCCGGGGAGCGCGCCGAGATGACCGGCGTCCGCCTCGTCGACGGCGACGTCGTGCCGCGCACCGGCGCGTTCGTCCGCCCCGTCTGGACGCCCGCGCTGGACTACCTGGACGCGGCCGGCCCCGACCGCGACGCCGACGGCTTCCTCCGCGTCGGCGCCGGTGGCCGCACGTCCGTCCCCGGCCTCTACGCCGCCGGCGAGGTCACCCCTCCCGGCCCGCAGCAGCTGATCGTCGCCGCCGGATCGGGCGCCCAGGTCGCCTCCGCGATCAACCGCGACCTCGTCCGCGCCCGCCTCGGCGAGGCCGCCCCGGAGTCCGAGGGCAGCGTCGTCCGCGGCTCGATTTGAGCGGGATGCCCGCGTAGGGTACTGTCGTCTCTCGGCGCTCGGGTCTCGATCCGGTCGCCGCCTGGTCCCGGGATCACCTCCGGATGACCATTGGGGTATGGTGTAATTGGCAACACGGCTGATTCTGGTTCAGTTGTTCTTGGTTCGAGTCCAGGTACCCCAGCACTGATCTCCTCCGCGGCACTCCGCGCGACGCCCTCGTTCGTGGCGTCCTCCTCCGGGCCCGCCCCCTCGTGATCCGCTCTCGGCGGCGTCCGCAGTATCCCCCCTCCGGCCGACGCGGCCGTCCGAGGCGCTATGACACGATGGAACCTGTACGTCTCTCAGGTACCCGCGTCGCGCGGGTCGGACGAAAGGTCGCCCGCCCATGGAACCGGATCTCCTCTGGATCGTCCTCGCCGGAGTCGCCGTCGGCGCACTCCTGCTGATCGCCCTCATCGGCTTCTTCCTCTTCCGCGCCTGGTACCAGGTGCCGCAGGCCGACGAGGCGATCGTGATCGTCGGGAAGAAGCAGAAGGGCGAGGACGGCCTCACCTCGAACATGACCGTCATCACCGGCGGCGGCGCGTTCGTGAACAAGCTGACCCAGCGGTCCGACCGCATCTCGCTGCGCTCCCGCCAGATCAAGATGGAGCCGGTCGCGCAGACCAAGAACGGCGTGACCATCCACCTCGCGGGCGTCGCCCTGGTCAAGATCGGGTCCACGGCCGACCAGGTCCGCGCCGCCGCCGAGCGCTTCGCGTCGCAGGACCAGTCCATCGACGTCTTCACGACCGAGCAGCTCGAGGGCGCCCTCCGCGGCGTCGTCGCGAAGCTCAGCGTCGAGGAGGTCATGCAGGACCGGCAGAAGCTGGGAGACGAGATCGCCGAGGGCATCAAGGGCGACCTGCTCGCCCAGGGCCTCGTCCTCGACTCCTTCGCCATCCAGGGCGTCACCGACCGCAACGGCTACATCGAGGCGCTCGGAGCGCAGGAGATCGAGCGCGTCCGCCGCGAGGCCGACGTCGCGCGGATCAACGCGGCCCGCGAGGTCAAGGCGCGCCAGCTGGCCACGGACGAGGCGAACCTGATCGAGCAGACCGCCTACGACAAGAACACCGCCGCCGCGAAGTCCGAGGTCGGCCGCGCCAACGCCGAGGCCGAGCAGGCCGAGAACCTGGCCCGCGCCGAGCGCGAGCAGGCCGTCCTCGTGCAGCGCGCCGAGAACCGGCAGGCCGAGCTCGACGCCGACGTCAAGCGCGTCGCGGACGCCGAGAAGTACCGCCGTCAGACCGAGGCCGACGCCGACGCCTACGGACGCGAGAAGAAGGCCGAGACGGACCGCCAGGTCGCGCAGCAGGTCTCGGACGCCGAGGCGTACGCCGTCCAGCGCCAGGCGGAGGCGCGCCAGGCGTCCGCCGCCGCCGAGGCCGCCGCCGTGAGCGCCCGCGCCGAGGCCGAGGCCCACGCACTGCGGGCCAAGGCGGGCGCAGAGGCCGAGGCGCTGCGCGCGAACGCGACCGCCGAGGCGGAGGCCATCCGCGCGAAGGGTGAGGCGAGCGCGGCGGCCATCGCGGCCGAGGCGGAGGCGCTCCGCGAGAACCAGGAGGCGATCCTGGGTCGCGAGCTCATCGGGCAGCTGCCCTCGCTCATGGCCGAGTTCGCGAAGGGCTACCAGAACGTCGGCTCGGTGACGCTGATCGGCGGCGACACCGCCGGCACCCACATCGCGCGCGAGCAGGCGGCGGGTCTCGCCGCGACGTTCGACAGCGTCAGGTCGGCGACCGGCGTCGACCTCGGCGCGATCCTCCAGGGCCAGGCCTTCGGCCGGGGGATGGCGACCGGCGGCACCATCGTTCCGACCGGCGCGTCGGTGGCGACGGGATCGGGTGACGCCCCGCGTCCGTCCGGCACCGGCGACCCGACCGCCGTCGCCTCCACGAGCTGACCGCAGGGTCCCGCCGATCCCCGGCGGTTCCACCACTGCCGCCGCCGTGCTCGTCGGTGGGCGCCCGTCGGCGTCCGCCCTCGAGCACGGCGTGCGACGTTCTGCGCGACCGGGTCGTGCCCCTGCCCGGCGTCGAGCGGCCCCGCTCAGGCCAGCGGCTTGCGCATCTGCAGGGACGTCGTCTCGTAGCCGAGCGACTCGTACAGAGCCCGCGCGGCGGTGTTGAAGCCGAACACGTTCAGCGCGAGGGCGGAGCCGCCGCGGGAGCGGACGTGCGACTCCGCGAGCAGCATCGCCGCCCGGCCGAGGCCGCTGCCGCGCTCGGCGGCGTCGATCTGCACGTCCCAGACGTACCCGACGCCTCGAGTCCGCTCGGGTGCGGGCCGAGCCAGAGCGACCCGACCGCGCGGCCGTCCTCGGAGACGAGGAGCACGTCGTGCCCGGCGGCGGGGGAGCCGCCCGGGAAGTACTTCTCGTACGAGGCGTCGGCGTTGCGCGTCGCGGCCGCCTCGTCGTCGCCCGCGCGCATCCGGTCCTCGATGTACGCCGAGCGCTGGACCCGCATCCAGGCGGCGAGAGCGGCGGCGGGCATCGGCTCGAGCGTGACGGTCATAGCCTCACGATCCCACTCCTCACCGCCCCCCGCGATCGATCCGCCGCGGACGGCCCGCAGGGGATCCGCGGACGGGCCGCTCGCGACGGATCGCCGCCGGCCCGGATCAGTCCGGGGTCCGCTCCGCGTGCTTCCGCTTCCCCAGGCGGGTGGCGAGGAACAGCAGCGTCCCCACGACCACGTAGCCCGCTGTCGCCAGCCAGACCACGCCCGTCTGCTGCGTCAGCAGCACCACGCTCGCGATGGTCGCGAGCACCGGCACCACCCGCGGCACGGAGTAGTGGGCGTGGTCGACGCGGTCCTTCTTCAGCACCAGCACCGACACGTTCGCCGCGATGAACACCAGCAGGAGCAGCAGCACCGTCGTCTCGGCGAGCGTGCCGACGTCGCCGATCAGGCTGAGCAGCATCGTCACTCCGCCGACGACCACGATCGACACCCACGGCGTGCGGCGGCCCGGCAGCACCTTCCCGAAAGCGCTCGGCAGCAGCCCGGAGGTGGCGAGCCCGAAGCCGACCCGCGACGCCATCACCATGAACAGCAGAGCGCCGTTCGCGATGGCGACCAGCGCGATCAGGCCGAACAGCCACGGCGGCACCGCCACTCCGCTCGCCGCGACCACGTCCAGCAGGGGGCCGCTGGAGGCCGCGAGCTCGTCGTTCGGCAGCACGATCACGGCGCCGAGCGCGATCAGGAGATAGACCACGGCGGCGGTGATCAGCGCACCGAAGAGGGCCCGCGGGTAGACCTTCGAGGGGTTCCGCACCTCCTCGGCCATGTTCGCCGCGGCCTCGAATCCGAGGAACGAGAAGAAGGCGACGATCGAGGCGGCGAACGCCCCCTGCAGCGGAGCGACGTCGGGGTTGAACTCGAGCACGCGGGAGGCGTCGCCGTCGCCGGAGCCGAAGAAGACCGCGGCGCAGACGATGACGATGACCAGTCCGCTCACCTCGATCACCGAGGCGACCAGGTTCGCCGTCAGCGACTCCTTCACCCCGCGCAGGTTCACCAGGGTGAGGATCGCGATGAAGACGATCGCGGTGGGGATCGGCGGCACGTCCAGCAGAGCCCCGAGGTAGTCGCCCGCGAACGCGTTCGCCAGGGAGGCGGCCGTCGTGATGCCGGAGGCCATCATCAGGAAGCCGATCAGGAACGAGAGGTACGGCTTCCCGAACGCGCGGTCCACGTAGCGCGCCGCCCCTCCGGCGTGCGGGTACTTGGTGATCAGCTCGGCGTACGTGCCCGCGGTGAGCAGGGCGACGACCAGCGCGATCAGCAGCGGCAGCCAGATCACGCCGCCCACGTCCTCGGCCATCGTGCCGACCAGGGTGTAGATGCCGGCGCCGAGCGTGTCGCCCACGATGAAGGCGAACAGCAGCGGCCCGGTGATCACCCGCTTGAGCGACGCCTTCCCGGGAGCGGTCTCGGCGGTGTCCGTCGTGTCGGTCATCCGGACACTCCACCGAAGCGGAGGGTCCGAGCGCAAGCCTCGCCGCCCGATCGCTGCGAGATTTCTCATCATCGCGACCCGTGTGGCAGGGGCCCGGGCGGCGAGGACTCCCACAGCGCGCTGATCCCAGGACTCGGGCGATCGGCCGCATCAGAGGGAGCGGACCCGGTGCGCACAGGGTGAACAGGGGGCGACCGCGCGTGCCGCCGCGCGCCCGCACTGGGTAGGCTGGAGCGCTTCGTCGTGAGTGGAGCGGTCGCGGAGGAATCATGGGCAAGAAGCGCAACCAGGGACGATCCGGAGGCGGTCAGGGCGGGTCCGGCGGTCAGGGCGGCGGCCGCACGGCCGAGACCGCGCTGATGGTGCGGTTCCGCAGCTGGTACCGCTCGCACCTCGCCGAGGTGGGAATGCAGCACGAGCACCTCGAGGCCGACGAGGCCGTCGAGGTGCTGACCGACCTCTTCGCGATGACCCGCGACCTGCGCCCGCGCGGCTCCTTCGCCCAGCCCGACGCCGAGCTGCTCGAGGCCGTCTTCGACCAGATCGAGGCCGACCTGTCGGGGGAGGAGAGCGAGGCCGACCTCGACGACACCCTCTTCACCGTCGCCGAGGTCGTCGAGCACTTCCTCGACTTCCTCACCGACGAGGACCTCTGGACCGGCACCGACGAGGAGCTGGACGAGTGCCAGGCCGTCCTCGACGAGGTCCTCGACCTCGCCGGCTCCTTCGTGGAGGCCGTGCTCGACGACCTCGCCGAGCTCGACGAGGTCCCGGCCGAGGAGCAGCTCTCCGCCGTGCGCGCCACCGCTCTCGTGCACGCCGCCGACGTCGTGGTCGAGCACCTCGCCGCCGACGACGGCGCGACCCTCACAGAGCGCGCCGCCCGCGAGATCGCGGTCGAGGCGGGCATCTCCTCCGCGGGATCCACCCCGAGCGACGACTCCGTCCGCATCCCGGTCTCGGCCTGGTGGGACGCGCTGGTCGGCTCCGCTGTGCTCGAGCAGGAGGGATCCGCCGCAGGTCTCGGCGAGGCCGCCGTGCTCTGGCGCAGCTCCGATGCCCACGAGGCCGCCGCCGAGCGCATCGCCTACGTCGCCCGCTTCCTCGAGCAGTGGATCCTCAGCGCCCAGACCGCGCTGGCGGCCGCCGACACCGAGGACGGCGCCTTCTCCCCGGAGGAGCGCGCGGTCACCACCACCGATGCCGTACTGGTCCGCATCGCGGTAGCCTGCCAGGCCGAGATCCACCCGGGCCTGGTCGTCGGCGAGCTGGTCGACGAGCTGGCAGCCGACTCCGGAGTCTCGCTCGACGAGGCCCTCGACGAGCGCGAGCGCATGGTCGGCACGGCCGAGCGGATGCTCGACGACACCGCCGAGCTCGGGCTGCTGCTGCACTCGCCCGAGTTCGGCTACGCGGTGCCGGAGGGCCTGGCGCCCGTCCTCGCCTCCGTCGTCCGCGCGACGGTCGTCCTCCTCGGAGAGCGCGAGGCCACCCGCCTCGAGATCCTCGACGAGGCGACCCAGGACACGGCGACGGCCTACGCGCTCCACGTCGCCCTGCTCGGGACCAAGCCCGTCGTCTGGCGGCGCCTCGAGCTCTCCTCCGAGTCGTCGCTGCGCGATCTGCACCTCGCGCTCCAGCTCTCGCTGGGCTGGACCGACGCGCAGCCGCACTACTTCAGCGTGGGCGTGCCCGACGAGGAGCAGGCTCCGATCGGCTCGCCGTCCGACGCGGAGGAGTTCGGCGCCGACCTCGTGGACGAGGCGGGCGTCGCGCTCGCCGAGGTGCTCGAGCAGGAGCAGGACGAGCTCTTCTACGTCTACGACCTCGAGGACGAGTGGCGCCACGTCATCCGCCTGGAGGCGATCGCGCCGCTGTCGACGGCTCTGCCGCGCTGCACGGGCGCGCGCGGCGCGGCTCCGCTCGACGTGCCGGGAGGCCCCGCGGCCTGGGCCGACACGGTGCGGGCGGCGACGGACCCGTCCTCGGCTGACCACGCGGAGGCGCTCGAGGCTCTCGGCCTCGCCGCCGGAGCATCGTTCGATCCGGCCGCGGTGGACGTCGACGGCATCAACCGCTCGCTCGGACTCCTGCGCTCCGCCGTCTGACGCCCCGCCGAAGGGCGTCATCGGAGGAGGCCCCCGCTCCCGCTCACCGCGGGCGGCGGGGGCCTCCTCCGGTGCGGGGCGTCACGGGGTGAGCAGCAGCTTGCCGATGTGGCCGGAGGAGCGCATCACGTCGTGCGCCCGCTCGGCCTCGGCGAGCGGGACCACCTCGTCCACCACCGGGCGCACCGTCCCGGCGGCGACCAGCGGCCAGACCTCTGCGCGCACCCGCGCGACGATCGCGCGCCGCTCCTCCAGGGGCCGGGCGCGGAGGGTCGTGGCGTGCACCGCCCCGCGCTTGCGCATCAGGACCCCGAGGTCGAGCGAGCCCAGCGCACCGGACTGGTTGCCGATGAACACCACGCGCCCGCCCACGGCCAGCGCCTCCAGGTCACGGGCCAGGTAGTCGCCGCCGACGGGGTCGAGGATCACGTCGACGCCGCGCCCGCCGGTCGCCTCGCGGATCCGCTCGACGAAATCCTCCTCGCGGTAGTCGATCAGGACGTCGGCCCCGAGCGCGCGGCACGCCTCGAGCTTGCGGGGGCTGCCGGCCGTGACGGCGACGCGGGCGCCGAGGGCGGCGGCGACCTGGATGCCCGTGGTCCCGATCCCGCTCCCGCCTCCGTGGAGGAGGACGGTGTCGCCGGATCCGAGCCCGGCCACCATCACGAGGTTCGACCAGACGGTGGACGTCGTCTCCGGGAGGGCGGCGGCCGAGACGAGGCCGACGCCGTCCGGCACCGGCAGCACCAGGCCCGCGTCGACCGCGACGTACTCCGCGTAGCCGCCGCCGGAGAGCAGCGCGCAGACCTCGTCGCCCTCCGCGAACCCGGTCGCGTCCTCGCCGAGCGCGACGACCGTGCCGGACACCTCCATCCCGAGGATCTCGGAGGCGCCGGGCGGCGGCGGGTAGACCCCTGCGCGCTGGCCGAGGTCGGCGCGGTTGATGCCGGCGGCCGCCACGCGGACGAGGACCTCGTCGGGTCCGGGGGAGGGCGTCGGCACCTCCTCCAGCACGAGTCGGGAGTCTGGGCCGGGGTTCTCGATGCGGATCGCCTGCATGAGGGGGATGCTACGCCGCGGGCCTCGGCGCTCGCGGTGCTCCCGCCCGGCGCGGGGCCGGCTCAGCGCTGCTCCGCCAGGAACGCCAGCACCGCGTCCTTGAAGCCCCGCGCGGGCACGGTGCTGGTGTGGTCGCGGCCGGGGACGCTCACGAACCGCGCCCCCGTCTCCGCCGCCAGCAGCTCACCGCCGGGAGCGATCGGATCCGCGCCGCCGGTCACGAGCAGCGTCGGCAGGCCGGGGTGCCGCCCGTGCTCCGGGTGCGCCCCGCCACGGACGCCGTCGGCCACCGCCACCAGCGCCGCGAGGTCGTTGCCCTGCACGCCCTCCGCCATGCCGATGAAGGCGCGGGTGAAGCCGTCGTCGATCTCGCCGCCGGAGGCGACGCGGGCCCGGGCCGCCTCCGCGTCGAAGGAGCGGAGGGGCTCGCCCACCGTCAGCCCGCCGAGGCTCAGCGATGCGAGCCGCTCCGGGTGCTCGAGCCCCAGCACCCAGCTCATCCGGGCGCCGAGGGAGTACCCGAGCACGTGGGGCGCGTCGAGGTCGTAGGAGTCGAGCACCCGCACCAGGTCGGCCACCATGGCGTCCACGCTGTAGGAGTCGGAGTGGTGCGGCTTCTCGCTCGCGCCGTGCCCGCGCTGGTCGAGCGCGACGACGCGGTACCCGGCCCGGTGCAGCGTCCGCAGCCAGCCCGACGTCTCCCAGTTGAGCACGGCGTGGGAGGCGAAGCCGTGCACGGCGAGGACGGTCGGGGCGCTCTCCTCGCCGACGGAGTAGGTGGCCAGCCGCACTCCGTCGTCGGCCACGACGTACACGGGCGGAGGGAAGGCGATCACTCCACCACCCTGCCCGCCGCCGCGGGGTCGAGGGGGCACCGCGCCGCGGACACGCCGGGCGGAGTCCCAGGAGCGGAGAGCCGACGGGCCCGGTGTCCCCGGACGGTCAGCGCGGCGGACGGGTGGAGCGGGCGAAGGGCGCGGCGATCCAGAGGCGCACGGTACGTCCCCGGCCGGACCGGACTCCGAGGACGACGCACAGCACGAGGTTGAGCACGGCCAGCGCGAGGATCGCCGAGATCGTCGCGAGCGGCCAGTCGGCGCCGAGCGAGTCGCGCACCGACACCAGCGCGAGGTGCAGCGGGACCAGCATCAGCTGGAGCGCGAGGTAGGTGAGCTGCCAGTTGACGGCGACCAGGCCGTTGCGGTCGCTGAGGGTGCCGATCCGCCGCCGCGACCCCCACACCATCACGGTCGCCGTGAGGGAGATCACAGGGGAGATCACCACGAAGCCGGCGAGCGCCGAGAGCCCGGCGAACCAGACGGCCCGGGCGCCCTTGCGGTCCCGGGTGCGGTGCCGCAGCTCGTCGTCGTCCATCGCCGCCTCCTCGCGCCGGGACCAGTCTCGCACCCGCCCCCGCGTCGAGGCGGGGGATCGCCCCCGAGTTCCGGGGGTTCCCCGGATGGGGCGGGTCCGGGCGCGTCCGTAGCGTGGAGGCATCGCCGGAGCACACCGGCAGCACCGCCGGCCCGCCCGGCGGCACCGCATCCCGCCGGGCGACCGGCACCCGAGAAGGAGCACACCGTGACCACCGACGACCGCACCGCCCGCCTCTCCACCCCCGCCAACGAGCAGCCGACCGTGGACCTGGGCGCGACCGCCGTCCTCACCGAGGAGCGGCCGTCCGCCGGGGAGCGCCCCGCCGCCGAGGAGCCCGCCTCCTCGCAGCAGGCCCGCCGCCGGCGCGATCACGCTCCGTCCGCAGCAGACGGAGCCGAGGCCGACAACC